>JBEGVX010000062.1:0-3301 GCA_041178105.1 Actinomycetota bacterium | reverse complement strand
AGAAGAAAGTTCTTGAAGCTTTTGGTGGCAAACGTGGCTTAATTGATTCTGGATTACCCGCGCTAATCTTTCTCGTTGTTTTTAACCTTCGCGACTCACTCCGCGATGCGATTTATAGCGCGTTGGCGCTCTCGATAATTCTTACTGTTTGGCGATTGATTCGTCGCGACACCTTGCAACATGCAATCTCAGGAATTGTTGGCGTTTTGATTTGTGCATGGTTTGCGCGTAATAGTGGCAAAGCAGAGGATTTTTACCTGCCTGGTCTGATTACCAACGTCGTGTATGGATCGGTCTATCTAGTCGCCAATCTTGCTGGATTTCCCATCCTTGGCCTGATGCTTGGGCCGATTCTTGGCGAAAATCTTGCGTGGCGAAAAGATCCTGCGCGAAAGCGGGCCTACACCAATGCCAGTTGGTTATGGGTTGGCCTCTTTTTATCTCGCCTTGTTGTCCAATATCCGCTCTACCGCGCTGGCAATGTTGATCTTCTAGGTATCGCCCGTCTTGCTATGGGCTATCCGTTATTTCTTGCCGTCGCGTGGGGAAGTTGGTTAATTATTCGCACCGTTCCAATTACTGAAGTAGAAAAGGAAGAAGAGTAATTATTTACGCGGTGCAAAACACTTTTGTAATGAACTTTCTGCGCCAGCTGTTGCAACAAAAAGTAATTCATCGCCAGGAGCAAAAGCATCAGTAGGGGTTGGCGCGATAATCCGACCATCGCGAAGAATCGCAGCGAGCGCGCAATCTTCTGGGAGTTCTACTTCGTTAACCTGTTTGCCGATGCAGGGACTCTCTTGCGGCAAGGTGATCTCCACCAAGCTCGCATCGCCCTCGCTCAGCGAGAAGAGTTTGACGACATCGCCGACAGAAACTGCCTCTTCGACAAGAGCCGAGAGCATCCGTGGAGTGGAAACCGAAACGTCCACACCCCAGGAGCCATCGAATAACCATTCATTCTTAGGATGGTTAACGCGAGCAACAACGCGCGGAACTCCATATTCGGTTTTAGCTAAGAAAGAGACGACGAGATTTACTTTATCGTCACCAGTCGCTGCGACCAAGACATTACACATTTCAAGTTTGGCATTATCCAACGAGATAATTTCGCAGGCATCAGCTAGTAACCAATCGGCATCGGGTACCGATTCCATCTTCATTGCTTTCGGATCTTTATCAATCAAAAGAACTTCGTGGCCATTGCTGAGCAACTCTCTGGCAATAGATCGTCCTACATTTCCGGCACCAGCAATTGCAACTCGCACTAGTGTCCTACCGGTGGCGCCGCAAGTGTTTTTTCGATAGCTGCCAAATCTTTCTCATTCATCATCAAGTGGACAAGATCACCCTCTTGAATCACCGTGTGTTCATCAATCAACATACCTTTGCCAAGTCGAGTGATCATGGCGATGCGTGCGCCAGTACTTGATTCGACAAGTGTTGCCGGATGACCAAACCAACTTGCGTCGAGATGAACTTCAGCAAGGCGAATCATTCCACTTGCATCTTGCCATTCCGATAAAGAACCTTCGGGGGCTAGACGACGAACAATCTGGTCTGCGGTCCAAATGACTGTTGCAACTGTTGGAATACCAAGACGTTGATAAATTTCGGCGCGACCTGGATCGTAAATTCGAGCCACAACGTTAGCGACGCCAAAATTTTCCCGGGCAACACGCGCCGCTAAAATATTGGAGTTATCGCCATTACTTACGGCGGCAAATGCATCTGCTCGTTCGATGCCAGCTTGAATCAAGATGTCGCGATCAAAGCCCACTCCAGTCAACGTAATACCTTGGAAGTTTGGCCCGAGTCGGCGGAATGCTTCGCGATTTTGGTCGATGATGGCAACGGTATGGCCAGCCTCTTCGAGGCGTTGGGCGATCAGTGTTCCCACTCGACCGCACCCCATCACAACAACGTGCATGCGAGCAATTTACACCCGTAATTCACTCTTCATGCGCATCGCCCGCGCGCCTACCTATATATCCTGTCCACGTGGCCAAATCGTTACGGAAGTTCTCACTCGGTGAACGGGTGGAAGTTGAGATCGATGGCATTGCCCATGGCGGGGAGAGCGTTGCGCGCCTTGATGGCTGGGTCTTTTTTATCCGGCACGCTATCCCTGGCGAACGCGTGATTGCGCAGATTACTGAGGTAGGAAAGAGCTTCCACCGCGCAGATGCTCTGGAGATTCTCTCGCCCTCGCCCGATCGAGTGACATCGCCCTGTTCCTATTTTCACCCCGGAGGTTGTGGTGGATGCGACTTTCAGCACATCTCGTTAGAGCGACAACGCGCTTTGAAATCTCAGATTATTACTGAGCAGTTTCAGCGAGTAGCGAAAATGACGTTAACAGTTCCAGTTCAAGAAGTTGCGCTTGAGATAGATAGCGGCAGTCGATATCGCGGCAGACTCACACTTCATGTTGATCGCACTGGTCAGGCAGGTTTTCTTAAGAACCGCTCCCATGAAGTTTTTCCGATCACTGATTGCCTAGTTGCTTCCGAAAAGCTTGGGGTGGGTAAGGTGCTTGCTGCGCGCCATGTCGACGTTGATCGAATATCGCTACCTGATGAAATGCGAATCGAAGAGATTCACGTCCATGGCAACTCTTTTCAGTATCGAGTGAGTAAGGAGAGCTTCTGGCAAGGACATATTCGCGCTGCCGAGGTGCTTGGCGAAGCTGCGCTCAACTCGCTTTCACCTCGCAAGGGTGAGCGTGCGCTTGATCTTTACGGAGGAGTAGGGTTATTTGCAAAATTGCTCGCTAGCGCAGGTGCAAGAGTAGAGATCATCGAATCAAGTAGCGCTGCTATTGGCGATGCGCAATTTAATCTCCGAGATTTTTCGGATGTTCGCTTTCATGAGGGTGATGTAGCGAAAGAGATTGTGAAAATTAAAGAGGCAGAGATTGTGCTTCTAGATCCACCACGAAGTGGAGCAGAGTTGGTGGTGCTCGAGCAGATTGTGAAACTTGCGCCTCGGCGAATCTGTTACATCTCCTGTGATCCCGCGTCGCTGGCCCGAGATACGCAACGATTGGCTGAGCGCGGATACCAGCTTGTCCAGAGCGCCGCCTTTGACCTCTTCCCGCAGACCGCCCACATCGAGTGCGTTTTTACCTTTGAACCGGTAATATCTTGATATCAAGATAAATCTGGGGGCGGGTTATGAGTAAGGATTCTTTCAAGGCAAAGCGAACTTTTTCCAGTGGCGGCAGAAACCTTGAGATCTTCGACATCACAGGGCTCTCTGACGCATCTGACCTGCCCTTTAGCTTAAAAATCCTCCTCGA
>JBEGVX010000061.1:0-10428 GCA_041178105.1 Actinomycetota bacterium | reverse complement strand
GATTGCCAGAGTTTTCGAAATGGCTTTATCGAAAGAACACCTCGAATATCCCCTTGAAGTGTTGGCTCCATGAGAAAAGCCTAGTCTTGAGTAGCGCGGGCGCGCTTTTCTGCAAGTAACTCCATGCCCCGCTCCAATGTAAGTAATTCAACGATATCGCCACGGCGCAAGGTTGCATTTGTCTCACCATCGGTCACGTACGTGCCGAATTTTCCATCTTTTACCAGAATGGATTTTCCGGTGACGGGATCAGGACCAAGATCCTTGAGCGGGCCTTTCGCAACACCTCGACCGCGTCGCTTAGGTTGTGCGTATAGTTCGAGCGCCTCGTCGAGCGTGCAGGTAAAAATCTGATCTTCGTTTCCTAATTGACGTGAATCTTTTCCACGACGCAAGTAGGGACCATATGGGCCATTTTGCGCGGTAATTTCTTCACTTGTGTTGGGGTCAACACCAACAGTACGTGGGAGTCCAAAGAGCTTCAAAGCATCTTCGATGGTCACGGTATCGAGGGACATTGTTGAAAAGAGTGATGCCGTTCTTGGTTTAGGCGCTTTGCCTTTCACTTTTGGCGTATCTTCCGGAAGTACCTCAACAATGTAAGGACCAAAACGACCAGTCTTTGCTACTAGAGGCAAACCAGATTCAGGATGTACTCCCAATTGACGTTCGCCCGATGGGCGCGCGAAAAGTTCATGCGCTTTTGCAAGGGTGAGTTCATCTGGCGCTAGGTCTTCTGGAATATTTGCGATGATTCGACTTTCCCCTTCACCTTTTTGCAAATAGGCGCCATAACGACCAACACGAATTTCTATTCCATCGCCTAAATTCATTGTGTTCACTTCACGAGCATCAATTGCGCCAAGGTCGTCGGTCATCTCAGCAAGGCCAGGAATTCCATCATGACCAAAGAAGAATCGCTTTAACCATGCAACTCGATTCTCTTCGCCTAGTGCAATTTTGTCGAGATCCTCTTCCATACTTGCCGTGAAGTCATAATCAATCAAGCGTGGGAAATGTTGCTCGAGTAATCCAGTTACAGAGAATGCCAAAAAGGATGGAATCAGGGCGCGACCACGTTTTGCTACATACCCACGATCTTGAATAGTTTGAATCGTGCTGGCAAATGTTGAAGGCCGACCAACGCCCAACTCTTCTAATTTCTTCACGAGCGAAGGTTCGGTGTACCGCGCTGGTGGCTTAGTTTGATGTCCCTCGCCGACGAACCGAGTAACAGCCATCACTTCACCACTCTTCATTGGCGGCAATCGCATCTCAACTTCATCGTCAATATCTGCACTCTTATCATCGACAATCTCTTCGTACGCAGCAAGATAACCCGGGAAAGTGACAACCGAACCGTTGGCTCGAAATCCTGCTGTTTTCCCATCTTTGGTCTTCGTCTCTAGATCTACGCGCATTTGCATCTTTTTTGCATCAGCCATTTGTGAAGCAATCGTTCGCTTCCAGATCAGGTCATAAAGGGAGAACTCTTCGCGAGTGAGCTCTTTTGCTAATTCACCTGGGGTTTTATAGACGTCACCAGCAGGGCGGATGGCCTCATGTGCTTCCTGTGCATTCTTCGTCTTGCCGGTATAAACCCGCGGTGTATCAGGAAGATAATCAGCGCCATAAAGAGACTTCACAGCTGCGCGAGCTGATTCAATCGCTGACGGAGCAAGCGTCACCGAATCGGTACGCATATAAGTAATGTATCCATTTTCATATAACCGTTGTGCAACCCGCATCGTCAACTGCGCGCCCCATCCAAGGCGACTACCCGCATCTTGCTGCAACGTCGAAGTAGTGAAAGGTGCTCTTGGTTTCTCACTTCGGGGTGATTCTTCTGTTGATTTAACAGTCAACTGGCAGCCCTCGAGTGAATCAACAAGAGCAAGCGCTTCTTTCTCTTTCAACCATATTGATGAAGATTTATCTTTTACTTTTCCTTGCGCATCAAAATCACTTGATGAGGCGAGTTTTGCACCATCAATAGTTAAAAGTCGAGCATTAAATCCAAGCGCGCAATGCGCTGTGATATCCCACCAATCCGATGCTACGAATGCTTGGCGCTCGCGTTCGCGCTCCACGACTAGTCGCATTGCAATAGATTGCACTCGACCTGCAGAGATTCGCGGCATAACTTTCTTCCACAGCACGGGCGAGAGTCGATATCCATACAAACGATCAAGGATGCGTCGAGTTTCTTGCGCATCTACAAGTCGTTGATCTAACTCGCGAGTGTCATTTGCCGCAGCAAGAATTGCATCTTTTGTAATCTCATGAAAGACCATTCGCCGCACTGGGACTTTTGGTTTAAGAATTTCGAGCAGATGCCATGCAATTGCCTCGCCTTCGCGATCTTCATCTGTTGCTAAATAGAGCTCATCAGCATCTTTTAAAAGCGCCTTTAACTCAGAGACTTTCTTTTTCTTATCTGGGTTAATTACATAAAGCGGTTCGAAATCTTTTTCAACATTTACGCCCTCTTTAGCCCATTTCTCTTTCTTCACATCGGCAGGAATATCTGCTGCTCGCTGTGGTAGATCGCGAATGTGGCCTAAACTCGCTTCGACTACATAGTCGCTTCCGAGAAAACTCCCAATTTTCTTTGCCTTTGCCGGGGATTCAACGATGACTAGCGTTTTCTTCTTAGCCACGTTTACCTCCCCGGCTCAAGCAATTCACTCTTAATCAAAGATAAGAGAGAGTTATTTATACGAGCGCAGTTGCCTTACGGCGGCTACGCACTAATGAGAAGATAATGACAGCGAGCGCAAGTAGAGCAATGCCCACTCGTGCAGTGTCATTCTCATCGAGAGTCAGCGCCACAATTGCTGGTGTAACAAGTAGACCTACCAAGTTCATAACCTTGATAAGTGGATTGATTGCAGGGCCTGCGGTGTCCTTAAATGGATCACCAACGGTATCGCCGATGACAGTTGCAGCATGTGCTGGTGAACCCTTACCACCATAAACACCATCTTCAACCATCTTCTTCGCGTTATCCCATGCGCCACCAGAGTTGGCAAGGAAGACCGCCATCAATGTTCCTGTTCCGATTGCGCCAGCAAGGTATGCACCAAGTGCGCCTACACCAAGTCCAAATCCAACCGAAATAGGTGCAAGAACTGCGAGAAGTCCTGGTGTTGCGAGCTCACGGAGTGAATCACGAGTACAGATATCAACTACGCGACCATATTCAGGCTTTTCCGTTCCATTCATGATGCCAGGATGAAGTTTGAATTGATTTCGAACTTCCATCACTACGGCGCCAGCAGCGCGTGAAACCGCATTTACTGCAAGGCCGGAGAAGAGGAAGACAACGGCAGCACCGATGATTAGACCAACAAGGTTTCGTGGGTCTGCAACGTTAAGAATTCCAGAGAACTCGACTCCAAGGTTAGCCAAGGACTTACCGCTCTCTTCTACAGCGTGCTTGATTGCATCAGTAAAAGATCCAAAAAGCGCAGTTGCAGCAAGTACCGCAGTTGCGATAGCGATTCCTTTAGTAATTGCCTTTGTCGTATTTCCGACAGCATCAAGTGAGGTAAGGATCTTTGCGCCTTCACCATGAACATCGCCAGACATCTCAGCAATGCCTTGGGCGTTGTCAGAGATAGGTCCGAAGGTATCCATTGCCACGATCACACCAACAGTTGTAAGCAAGCCACAACCGGCGAGCGCAACTGCAAGGAGCGAGAGAACGACTATGCCGTTACCCAATAGATAAGCGCCAAAAACACCTCCGGCTATGAGAAGTGCTGAATAAACAGCGGACTCAAATCCCACTGAGATACCAGCGAGAATTACCGTTGCTGCACCAGTTTGTGATGAGGCAGCAACATCGTTTACTGGACGTCGACCAACTTCTGTGAAGAAACCAGTTAATACTTGAATAGCAGCTGCAAGAACTATTCCAATCAAAACGGCACCAAGTGCAAGAGTTCGTGGACTTCCACTTGCGCCCGCGATTTCTTGTGAAACGTTAGCGAATTGTGAATAGCTGTCTGGCAGATAGATAAATGTTGCAAAGGCGACGAGAATCGCGCTCACGATTGCTGACATGAAGAATGAACGGTTAATTGCGTTCATTGCATTCTTGTCTGTAGGACGAAGGCGTGTGAGGAAAATGCCGAGAACGGCAGTGAGAACGCCGATTGCAGGGACAATAAGCGGGAAGATTAATCCGCTATCGCCAAATCCTGCTCGACCAAGAATAAGAGCTGCAACGAGAGTTACCGCATATGATTCAAAGAGATCTGCTGCCATACCTGCGCAGTCGCCAACGTTGTCGCCAACGTTGTCTGCAATTGTCGCAGCATTACGAGGATCATCCTCAGGAATTCCCTGTTCAACTTTTCCAACAAGGTCAGCTCCGACATCGGCAGCCTTAGTGAAGATACCTCCACCTACACGCATGAACATCGCGAGCATCGCGGCGCCAAAACCAAATCCTTCGAGAACTGAAGGGGCGTCGGCTTTGTAGAGCACAACAACAAGTGCCGCGCCTGCAAGTCCAAGTCCAACAGTCAACATTCCAACAACGCCACCGGTGCGGAATGCAATCTGCACTGAGCGCTCTGCGCTTCCTTGACGAGCAGCTTCAGCAACGCGCACGTTGGCACGTACCGCAAGCCACATACCCTGATACCCAACAAATGCAGAGAACCCTGCACCAACTAGGAAGAAGATTGAACGTCCGATTCGAACGTCACCATCGCCGGGAAGTGCAAGAAGTAGGAAGAAAACAATTCCCACAAAAATTGAAAGGGTGCGAAATTGCCGCGTGAGATAAGCAGCGGCGCCCTCTTGGACCGCGGATGCGATCTCCTTCATCTTCTCAGTTCCTTCGCTCGCTGCAAGAACTCGAGCGCGTAACCCGAAAGCCACAGCCAGGGCTGCAATCGCGATTGCGAGAACCGCGTAGGCGAGGGTCAGGTTTGAGCCAGCCACCTGGACAGTGGCGACGTTGGAAGTCATAGATACTCCTCGTTGGTCTAGTTACTCCTATTTACTCCAGCGCAATGCCCAGACGGGCATCGGTGGGGTAGGCGGACAGAAACGTTTCTGGAGCGAGTGTAAGGCGAGAAGGGGCCATCTTTGGAATCGGTTGCGCGAAAAGCGGAACCTTGACCCTGCAAATCTCCAGCTAGCGAGCCCGCCAGCCCACCCGAATCGCCTGGTGGACCGCGCCCCAGATGGGGCGAAGGGCTATCTCGCCCCCGCCAAATTCGCAGGGAATATCGAGATGGGCCCGAGCAATCCGACAAGCCATAGCGCCCTCGCCTCCCGCTCGATCCATCGCGGCTAGGCCTACCGCCTCAATTTTTCGCACCTCGGCGCGCCGCGCCCCAATCTGCGCACTTGCAACCGTGATGAGAACGCTCGCACCTATTAATAGGAGTGCGAAGTAGGTGGTGAAGAGGGTGGCGCTACCTGCCTCCCGGGCGCTCGAATTGGTCACCGACTGGCTCTGCGATCTCCTCATTGCAAACCCACCGCTGTAGCGCTCGCCGCTTGATAGCGAACGGTGACCCGAAACGTTCCATCGGAGTGATTCCTCACAATTGAAAACTGCGCTCCTGGAAGTGATCGACCCACTTCGCGCGCGATATCAATCTCACTTTCATCGCGCATCACCGCTTGAACTACTCCTTCGGCAAGATAGCGAAGGCGATCTCTCTGCATCGTCTCACCTAAAAATTTTACACCAACGAGTAGCACGGTGATAATAATTGGTAGCGCTACTACTAACTCTGCGGTAGCGCTACCACTTTGATTATTCAACTTTCGATTTAGTTGTGAATTTTTTGCGACTTTCACTAACGTTAGAGTAAAAAAGTGGAGAGCGCGCGACGCAATAGATCACCAATTAGTTGTGCAATGCTCTCTGATGAAAGTAGTTTGTAAAGAACTCCAGCAAAACCACAAGCGGCGACAGTAGTAACTGCATATTCAGCGGTAGCAATTCCTAATTCACTTGATACTTTTAATCTGCGAGCGTTTTTAACATATATAAAAATTTTCTCTAACAATGTATCTCTCCTTTTGAGAAGTATTGATTGAAATAATGCTTGGTATTTACATTCTGAGTTAGTTGGATCTTCTCAAGAAATAAGCGCCACTAAATTGGGGAAATTTATATCTTGTTAAAAGATTCGAAGTGAGGTAAAAAATGAATAGATGACCGGGCCAATTCCGCCGATGAGAAAACTCGGTAAAAAACAGAGGCCGACTGGGAGGGCCAACTTCACTGACAGTGACTTCACTCTCACCTTGGAGTGAGCCAAACTCCTTTCAAAAGACTCGGTGGTTACCCGATCAACAACGTTTGCAAGCGAACGACCCTCAATCTGAGCCCGAGCTATCGAGCGGGCAAATATGCCAAGTTGTCTATCGCTCATCAACGCGCTCCACGCTTGCCGTGGTTGCGCGCCGAGAACCAAGAGTGAATAGACCCGTTCGATATCACTTTTAAGCGAGCTAGTAAGCAGCGCCGCTACATTAGCTAACGCTGGTAGCAGCGGCAGGCCAGCCTTAAGCGAGCCACCCAGAGCTGATAAGAAGAAAAGCGCCTCGCGTTCCCGCTCTTTAATCTGCGTGAGGTTAGCTTCAGAGGGCAAAAGCATCAATAACCGTTTGAGAAACCAATACACAAGTGGGGTAATCAGAAGCCACCACCAGCCAAAGAAAAGAGTAGGTACATATGCACCAACCAGTGGCGTTAGATTAATTGAATGCAACCGATGTATCGAAGGTAGCGCTCTCATGAAGCCATTAACTTCTAACGCTCGAGATGATCCGTTCTGACCACCGTCGACCAATAACCTGTAGCGAAATGGAAATCACAATCATAGTCAGCGGAATTGGATTCATTAAGTTTCGATTTAGTGGCATGACATCGCCCGCTATGGCGCCAACAAGAATGAGTGCGGGAAAATAAGTCAGTAGTTTTAAAGTTGCGCGCGCCGGAGCAATCTCAATCGCAATAGCTCTATCTCTCTCAATTTCAAATCGACACTCGCGGGCTAAGTCACGGAGCGCTGGTAACAGCGACAAGCCCTGAGCAAATGATAGATAGAAGAACTTTTCAATTGGAGTATTTGATATTCCTTGATAGCGATGCCTTAGGAAACTACTGTGGATATGCTCGCCACTTTCGGCATCATCAATTACTGCTTCAAGGAAATCCATCTTGCGTTCAATTTCAGTTTTAATCTCAGGGCGTTTGAGTGCGGCAGGTAATAACCAAGTCCAAATCATTTTTGCAAAGCTTTCTCTAATTTTTCAAGATCATGCATCGAAAATGAATGGCTTACTTCGAGAATATTTCGGAGGGCAACATTTGCACCATCTAAAACAACTTGTGATATCGATGAAATTCGATTTCCTGATCGGTCACCATCCAAATGTATAATGAGATCTATCGAACTAGCGAAAAGCGCGAGCGCACCTTCACGAGGTATACCAATTGTCATTGCGAGCGCGGCGATTCGATTAGGAATATCGTTCGGTGAATTGCCGTGAATTGTGGCGCCACTGCCAGCATGTCCAGTATTCAAAGCGAGAAATAAATCGAGAACATCACCGCCACGGACCTCTCCGAGGAAGATTCGATCGGGCTTCATCCGAAGCGCATGGCGAATCAATTCGCGAATTGAAATAGCGCCAATACCCTCACTATTACTCTCCCGCGCTTGCAATCGAAGCGCATGGCGATGCTTGGCTTGAATCTCGTGGGTATCTTCAATTATGAGTAGGCGTTGATTCTCTGGTATCTGCTCAATCAACTGCGAAAGTAGGGTTGTTTTACCGCTACCGGTTCCGCCAGATATTAAAAAATTTCTTCTGCTTTTGATGATGATGTCGAGCGCCTCTCTCTGAAAGGCAGCAGCTCTCCAAACGCTATCTTTCTGGTTTATGCGAATCGAAACATGAACTCCACTCTCCACTAGAGGTGGGAGGAGTGCGTGGAGCCGGACTCCTGAACTCAACTCCAAATCGACAGCAGGATGAGCTTGATCAAATAGCTTTCCTACTCGCAGCGCTTGAGAACGAATGAAATTGACGAGCGTTCGCTCCTCATAATAGAACTCAATCTCTTCAAGACCTGCACCTCGATTTATCCAAGCGCTTGTGCTGGCATTGATAAAAAAATCTGTGAAATTTTCGTTCTCAAGAATTTTAGAAAACGGACCCAATCCTGAGGATATGTCACGCAGCGCTCTAGATTCGTTTTCAAACTCTTGCTCTGAAATCCAAGGAGTCTTCTCAATTAACTCTGCAACAACTTGTGCTCGGATTTCATCGAGAATTTCCTCTTGCATCAATGAAGAATCTCTCTTGCAATTTCATCAACTCTACGTTCATTTTGTTGAGAAAGTTTTCGTAAAACACCAAAACCAAGTGCAAGATTAAAATCTTGTGAACGAGGTAAGGTATAAATTGGTGCGTCGGTGATGAATCCTTCGATAGCCGATCGTTTCTTCAATCGAGTAAAGCTTTTGTTAATTACTACAATCTTTGGTTTAAGCGCTGGGGTAAGCGAATTAATGCCAATTAACGAAGGTAAAGTATTTTCGGCGATAATCATGCTATTCAAGTTCAGAGGCCGATGTTCTGGATTATCAAAGAGCACTAAATCAAAAGTTTCACCGGCAACTGTGCAAAGTTCTGTGAAAATCTCTTCCGATATAAACGCGCCACTTCGTCGGGTGAGGAGGGCGAAACCACAGCGAAGGTTCCGCGGTAGAGATTCGGACTTAACTAGAGCGTTAGCGCGGTGGTACTCCTCCCAGAAGGGAGGGACAGCGCCAAGAATTTCGCGGAGTGGTGCCCGGGAATCTGATTCGACCACGAGAACGCGCTTGCCTAAACGTGAAGCTACACGTGCGAGATGGATTGTTAGGGTGGTGGCGCCAACTCCACCCGAAGCTGAGAAAGTGCCCCACAGTCGTGGGGATCGAGAGTGAGGCACGGGTGGGAGTATGAAGAGTTAATGAGCGCTTCTCTGTGCGCTACCGCTCTGCTCTGGAAATCCTGAAGTAGGCATACCTATCGGTAATCGTTACGCTTCATTGTGTGAGCAAAGGCGCTGCTTTTTTCGATCTTGATAAAACCATCATTTCGCGCTCCTCCCTGCTCGCATTTACCAAACCATTTAATGAAGCAGGCTTAATCTCCCGTAAACGGATGATTCGGAATTTCGTTAACCAATTTTTCTTTTCTAATTCAGGGGCAAATCACGCTCAGATGGAGAAGATGCGCCAGACACTTACTTCAATGGTTACTGGTTGGAATGTTGAGCAAACCAAAGGTGTGATTAGTGAATCTCTCCATTCAGCAATCGATCCCATGATTTATGACGAGGCAGCAGAATTGATTGAGAAACATATTCGCGATGGACGTGATGTAATCATCGTCTCAACATCAGGGCGTGAAATAGTCGAACCAATTGGGAAGATGCTTGGGGCAGCCGATGTCATCGCAACTGAAATGGAAATTGTCGATGGTCTTTACACTGGAAAAGTTTCCTATTATGCATACGCTGAAAAAAAGGCTGAGGCGGTTCGCGCTATTGCAGAGAAGAATGGATACGACCTCCAGAAATCGTTCGCCTATTCCGACTCGAGTACTGATATCCCCCTCTTATCTATCGTGGGGTTTCCCTGTGTGGTGAATCCAGATCGTGGGCTGAGAGCGCATGCTGAGGTAAATAATTGGCCAGTTCTCTACTTCACTCGTCCTGTTCCGTTGAAGCAGAGGTTCGCAGCCATTCCTCCTCGCCCTGCGATTGCAACTGCTCTTGGCTTAGGTGCGTTAAGTGCCATAATCTATTTAGTGAATCGAAAGAAGAAATCTGTCGGAGGACCTGATGTCGCTTGAGAATCTGCTCTCAGAGAATAGAACTTTCCCACCATCTGCCGAATTTGCAGCTGCTGCTAACGCGAAAGCGGAGATGTATGCCCATGCAGATGCTGATCGACTCAAGTTCTGGGAAGAGCAGGCGCGCTTCTTGAAGTGGGAGAAGCCATGGGAAAAAACTCTCGAGTGGGATGCACCTTTTGCAAAATGGTTTATTGGCGGGAAGCTCAATGCGTCTGTTAACTGTCTTGATCGCCATGTTGAAGAAGGTCGTGGAGATCGTGTTGCGCTCATCTTTGAAGGCGAACCTGGAGATACAAGAAAAATCACTTATGCTCAGATGCTTACTGAGGTCAAGAAAACTGCGAACGCTCTTGTTGAATTAGGAGTAACTAGTGGTGATCGCGTTGCAATCTATATGCCGATGATTCCAGAGGCGGCAATTGCGATGCTCGCTTGCGCACGTCTAGGTGCGATGCATTCAGTTGTCTTCGGAGGTTTTTCTGCAGAAGCTTTGCTCTCTCGTATTCAAGATGCCGATGCAAAAGTTGTCATTACTGC
>JBEGVX010000060.1:0-12566 GCA_041178105.1 Actinomycetota bacterium | reverse complement strand
GATTTAGATACGCTATGCTCAAAGTTATAACGCACTAGAGAAATCGAGAATGCTCATGTCAGCAGAGTTGTTGAAAGAATATAAAGAGGCAACAGATAATTTTATTGCTGCTGCCAAGTCTATTCCTGTCGATAAATTACATAAGTCACCATCAAATGATGAATGGTCTCCTGCAAATATCATCCATCACATTGCAGATTCTGAGGCTAATTTCTATATTCGTTATCTAAAGATACTTACCGAAGAAATTCCACAGACAGATTTCTTTGATGAAGAGGTTTACCCAGTAAAACTTAAATATGATAAACGGGATGTCGAAAAATCATTACTTCTTGTACAAGCGCTACGTGAATCCTTCTACAACATCATGAGTAATTTCACTCCAGATGAGTGGGAACGTAAAGGAAAGAATTCAGATGTGGGCGAATACCCAATCATTGCTTTGATTAAGAAGACGCGCACTCACATGAAAGATCATTTGAATCAACTTAACGAAGCAGTCGCAAAAATCTAATTTCCATCCATAATGTGGCGGTTGCCTCGATCGTAGGTTAAATAGTTCCATGTCCAATCAGCCATGGTGCCGATTTTGTTACGCCCACCGAGTAGGTAAATAAGGTGTAACCAGAGCCAGGCATACCAAGCGGGAATTCCCGCCATGCGAAGCGGACCCACTTCAACAACTGCTTTATGACGCCCAATCGTGGCCATTGAACCTTTATCTTTGTAGCGGAAAGGTTGCAATGTGCGCCCTTCGCTGAGGGCGACTATTTGCTTTGCAACATGGCGTGCTTGCTGCATCGCAACGGGCGCAACCATCGGGTAGAGATTTCCATTTTTATCAACAGCGCCGGCATTATCGCCAATAGCCCAGATATTCGGATGGCTTTTAACTTGCAAAGTATCTAGACAATCAATTCGCTTTCGCGAAATTGGTAGATTCAATTTCTCGATAGTTGGTTCGCCCTGTACGCCAGCTGCCCAGATAGTGATCTCAGAGCCAACAACTTCACCATTTGTAAAAGTAATCTTGCGTGGTGCTACTGATTGCACTGCCTTATTTAGAATTACATCAACACCTAATTTTTCTAAATCTTTAGCGGTTCGATCAGAGAGTGATTGGCTAAAGGATGGCAGTAGGCGCGGGCCTGCTTCGATGATTCGAATATCCATATGTGCAGCAGCTTTAGTTTCATCTCCCTTAAGCGGCCCACGTATTAATTCAGCAATTGCGCCAGCCATCTCCACTCCAGTTGGTCCTCCACCAACAACTGAGATACCAAGTCTGGTTTCATCTTCAAACCGACAAAGATCTTCAAAACGACGCATGATTTCTCCACGAATCAAAAGCGCCTCTTGAATACTCTTCATTCCTAAAGCGTGTTCTCTGACACCAGGGATACCAAAGTCAGCAGTAGCAGAGCCAAGTGCAACAATTAGATGATCAAATGGAAATTCTTCCCCACTATCAAGCATCACACTCTGTTGCGCGTGATTAATTGCAATAGGCGTGCCCATCCGAAATCGAATAGGCAATCCGCGCAATGATGCTCTAATTGGATGAGCAATGTGATCTGCGGCGAGCCCCGCAGTGGACACTTGATAGAGCAGTGGGAGAAAGGTTTGATAGTTATGTCTATCAATTAAAGTGACATCGGCCTTCTTCGCCAGGGCTCGAGCAGCAGTAAGGCCACCAAATCCGGCGCCCAAAATTACTACTGCAGGTCGCTTCATTGGCTCTCCTCTTGCTCCCCATGTGCGGAATATAAAGGGCAAGTCTAGAGTCTTCACTATGAGTTCGCATCGGAAAGTGCTCGTTACCGGCGCCACTGGCTATGTAGGTGGCCGATTGGTCGAATCCTTACTTAATAATGACGTCTCAGTCCGGATATTTATCCGCGATAGCGGCAAAATCAAGGATCAACCCTGGTCAAAGCAAGTTGATGTAGCCGTTGGAAATGCCAATGATTTTCAGAGCCTTCGCGAGGCGCTTACCGGAATCCATACCGCGTTCTATCTTTTGCATTCATTAAACATGGGAAAGAAATTTGATGAGATTGAACAACAGATGGCAGCAAACTTTGCGCGTGCTGCAAAAGAGGCAGATGTAAAGCAAATTGTCTATCTAGGCGGCATTGCCAACGACAAGAAGGCAAGCCAACACCTTGCATCGCGCGCACAGGTGGGTACAGAGCTCGCAGCAACTGGTGTGCCAACAATGGAACTCAGAGCCGGAATTATTATTGGTGCCGGGTCAGCATCTTTTGAAATGGTCCGACATCTCACACATCGTCTTCCAATTATGACTACACCAAAGTGGATTTCTAACCTCACTCATCCAATCGGCATTCGCGATATTTTGTGGTACCTAGTGAATGCTGCACAATTGCCAAATCCAGTTTCTGGTGTCTTCGATATTGGTGGCCCCGATGTCATGAAGTACTCCGAGATGATGCAGATTTTTGCAAAAGTTTCAGGTTTACGAAAACGAATGATTGTAAAGATCCCAGTATTAACCCCACGATTGGCGAGTTTATGGATAGGGCTAGTTACTCCTTTACCATCAGCGTTAGCTCGCCCACTAGTGCACTCACTTATTAGCGAAGTAGTAGCGGATCCGGAAAAAAGCATTGACGCAGTTATTCCGCGACCACCAGAAGGATTGATGGGTGTAGAGCAAGCTATGGAGTTAGCGCTTGCTCGAGTCAATGAAAATAAAGTCAAAACCCGTTGGTCAGATGCCACACTTCCTGCTCATCCGTGGCAGAAAGCTCAATCTGATCCATCGTGGGCTGGGGAAACAACATATAAAGATTCACGAAGCGCACGTACCGATGCATCACTGGCCAGCGCATGGGAGACGATTGAAGAGATTGGTGGCGATACCGGTTGGTATGGCGCAGATTTTCTCTGGTTCCTCCGAGGTTTATTAGATCGGCTCATCGGAGGCGTTGGGTTACGCCGTGGCAGAAGAGATCCCAAACATTTGCGTCTTGGCGATAGTTTAGATTTTTGGCGAGTGGAATCCCTCGAACGCGAAGAGCATCTCAGACTTTATGCCGAGATGATTTTGCCTGGGAAAGCGTGGTTGGAATTTAGAATTCGAAGAATTCCTGAGGGAAATCAAATTGAGATAATTCAAGAGGCGATATTTCAACCACGTGGCTTGGGTGGCACTCTTTATTGGTTCGTGGTCAAACCATTCCATGCATTCGTCTTTCCGACGATGTTGCGCAACATCGTGCGGAGCGCAAAGCGCAAAGATTATTTTCAAGCCAAGGCGTAATACTGCAAGGTCGGTAAATGACAACGATGTAATTTCCCCATAAGATGTGCGCTATGGGAGAGCCAGTAATTGCTGCGTCAGTTGAGCCAAATGGGGCAAGTGGCGCGCTCACCCCGCAAGAGCTATCCATATTGGAGTTTGAGCGCCAATGGTGGCGCTATCCAGGCTCGAAAGAGGGGGCCATCCGGGAGCTTTTCTCCATGAGCTCGCCGCGTTACTACCAGTTACTCAATGCTCTTCTTGATCGCCCAGAGGCAGAGGGCGCCTACCCAACCTTGGTTCGCCGCCTCCGTAGGCTCCGCAACTCCCGGACTACCGGCTCGAACCAGTAGCTCGCGCACCTTTCCGTTTGATACCCCGGCGCCTCCTGCCGTAGATTATGCGTTAGCACTCTCGGGTCGAGAGTGATAACCCGTAGCTGACAAGAAAACCCGAGTCAGCCCCCACGTAACAATCTAGAAGGAGACTTACCGTGGCAAAGATGATTGCTTTCAATGAAGAGGCACGACGTGGCCTAGAGCGTGGAATGAATGCGCTCGCCGATGCGGTCAAAGTGACCCTCGGACCTCGTGGTCGCAATGTTGTCCTAGAGAAGAAGTGGGGCGCTCCCACTATTACCAACGATGGCGTTTCCATCGCGAAAGAAATTGAACTCGATGATCCTTACGAGAAGATCGGCGCTGAGCTCGTAAAGGAAGTTGCTAAGAAAACTGATGATGTCGCAGGCGATGGCACGACAACTGCAACAGTTTTGGCACAGGCGCTCGTACGTGAAGGACTTCGTAACGTTGCAGCTGGATCAAATCCGATGGCGCTTAAGCGTGGCATTGAAAAAGCAGTCGCAGCAGTTGCAGATGAACTCGGCAAGATGGCAAAAGACGTTGAGACCAAAGAACAAATTGCGGCTACCGCCTCCATCTCTGCAGCAGATGTAACCATTGGCGAAAAGATTGCAGAAGCAATGGACAAGGTTGGAAAAGAAGGTGTAATCACCGTTGAAGAGAGCAATACTTTTGGGCTTGAGCTAGAGCTCACTGAAGGTATGCGCTTTGATAAAGGCTACATCTCCCCTTACATGGTCACCGACACTGATCGCATGGAAGCAGTCCTTGAAGATCCATACATTTTGATTGCTAACTCAAAGATTGCAAATATCAAGGATCTATTACCGATTCTTGAGAAGGTCATGCAATCAGGTAAGCCTCTTGCAATTATTGCTGAAGATATTGAAGGTGAAGCGCTGGCCACTCTTGTTGTAAATAAGATCCGTGGCACATTCCGCTCGGCAGCAGTTAAAGCTCCGGGCTTTGGCGATCGTCGTAAGGCAATGCTCCAAGACATCGCAATTCTTACTGGCGCTCAAGTAATTTCTGAAGAGGTCGGCTTAAAGCTCGATGCAACAACAATTGATCTACTTGGCCGCGCTCGTAAGGTTGTCATCACTAAGGATGAGACGACAATTGTTGAAGGCTCCGGAGATAAAGAGCAGATTCAAGGTCGTGTCAATCAAATCCGCGCTGAAATTGAGAAGAGCGACTCAGATTACGATCGAGAGAAACTTCAAGAGCGCCTTGCAAAGCTCGCTGGTGGCGTCGCAGTTATTAAAGCTGGCGCAGCTACTGAGGTTGAACTCAAAGAGCGAAAGCACCGCATCGAGGATGCAGTTCGCAATGCAAAGGCAGCGGTCGAAGAGGGAATTGTGGCAGGTGGTGGCGTTGCGCTACTCCAGGCCGCAAAACTTGCTTTTGCAAAATTAAAACTTGAAGGCGATGAAGCAACTGGAGCGAAAATTGTTGAGCTTGCTGTTGAAGCGCCGCTCAAGCAAATCGCAATCAATGCTGGCCTTGAAGGTGGAGTTGTTGTTGAGAAAGTTCGCCATCTTGATGCTGGCTTTGGACTTAATGCTGCAACAGGTGAGTACGTCGACATGATTAAGGCAGGAATTATTGATCCTGCGAAGGTCACCCGCTCGGCGCTACAAAATGCTGCATCAATTGCGGCGCTCTTCCTCACTACTGAAGCTGTTATCGCCGAGAAGCCAGAGCCAAAGAGCGCAGTTCCTGCAGCTCCTGGTGGCGGAGATATGGACTTCTAATAATTGGTACTCTTTCAAGTATGACGAGTACAGACAGAGGGCTTCGCGACGAAAGTTCCGCAGTAGCTGAATCAATCGCTCGCGAAGCTGCTTTGGCTGAAGCAGAGAGTTCAGTAGGAAATCTTCGCTTCGATGGCGAAAAAGTTGGGGCGCACCTTGGTGTCGAACGCTCCGATGAACAGTATGAAACTCATTTCTTTGAAACCTCGCTCACTGGTTATCCAGATTGGTGCTGGGCGGTAACGCTTGCTTCGGTACCAGAGAGCAGCGCGCCAACTATCTGTGATGTCGTGCTCCTGCCTGGACCTGATGCGCTCTTGCCACCAAAGTGGGTGCCATACCACGAGCGCGTTCTTCCTGAAGATGTTCTGCCGGGCACACTTGTACCAACAAGCGCCGATGATGCGCGAATGGTTCCTGGTTATGCAGCGCTTCCAACAGATGAAGAACTTGATGCAACTCAGCTTTGGGAATTGGGATTAGGGCGCGTGCGCGTACTCTCACCGATTGGGCGAGATATGGCGAGCGATCGATGGATTGCAGGTGAGTATGGTCCAGACTCTGAATTCGCCAAGAGCGCGCCAAAGGCATGTGCTTCATGCGCCTTTTTCTTACCCATTGCTGGATCGCTACGAAATGCATTTGGCGTCTGCGCCAATGCCATCTCGCCGGCAGATGGTCATGTAGTTGCTGTCAATTACGGCTGTGGCGCTCACTCTGAGGCTTTAGTCCTCTAATCACCCAGTTTTAATCGCTCGCTAGCGCTCCTGTGGCCAATAAATAGCCGAGCCAGGATTGATAAAAACAGGATAAAATAAGAGACCTTCAGTTCAGTAAGTATCGCTGAATGAGATGTGAAGAGTTGAGTGAAGAGAGCGAGGAGTGAGCTATGCCAACCGGACGCGTTAAGTGGTTCAGTCTTGAGAAAGGCTTTGGTTTTATCTCCTCAGATGAGGGAGATGATGTATTTCTCCCTGCAGCGTCACTTCCTTCTGGCGTGACCACCGTCAAGCCTGGCACCAAACTTGAATTTGGTGTTGCCGATGGTCGACGTGGACCGCAAGCGCTCTCGGTGACAATCGTCGAAGCCCCACCCTCACTCGCTGCTGGCGCTCGAATTAATCCAGATGATCTGGCAGCAATTATTGAAGATGCGATCAAAATTCTTGATCGAGTCGGCAATGGTTTACGTCATGGTCGCCATCCATCACCAAATGATGCAGAGCGCTTAGGAAAGGTCTTGCGCGGAATCGCAGATCAAATCGAAGGTTAGTTCTCTTCCTTCAATGTAGTTGACTCGCTTGTGGCGCCCGATTGGCGAAGGCGCATAATTCGCAACCCATACCCACCTAGTGCAATCGCGATGAGCGCGCTCCACATGAATTCAATCCTGTTTGTAATGAGCGAACCAAGGGCAATGAGCGCCCATAATCCCAAAGCAATGAGAATTATTTGGCGATCAGATATTTCCCTAAGTGGGCGCATAGTCCTAGTCTAGAACCTCACATTAGTTTTGAGTACGAGCAGCCCCCAGACCCCTCGAGAGTTGATTCGGTGAGAAGATGCGAATAGCACGTCGGCCGTATGAGCCGTTTGCATTATGAGAGATAGCGGTTCGTTCAGATCCTTCCGCCACCGGAACTTTCGCATCTATTACATATCGACGACGTTGAGTAATACCGGTACTTGGGTGCAACGCATCGCCCAAAACTGGTTAGTTCTCGAATTAACTAATAATGCTCTCTGGCTTGGGGTAGTGGTCGCGCTGCAATCTGCGCCATCGCTCTTTTCCTTCTTTGGTGGAACGCTCGCCGATCGAATTTCCAAACCTACGTTATTGGCATTTACCAGTTTCTCTGGCTTTTTTTGGGCTGGCACTCTCGGAGTACTTGTCGTTACAGATTATGTTCGTCTCTGGCATGTATTAGTAATTGCACTTGGCCTTGGAATCACGGCAGCAATTGATGGACCGGTTCGACATTCATTCTTACCTGAACTCGTACCCGAAGAAGATATTCCAAATTCAGTTGCGCTCAACTCAGTTAACTTCAATACAGCGCGCTTAATTGGTCCTGCATTATCAGGTTTTATGATTGAAGCTTTTGATACCGGACCAGCCTTCCTTTTAAATGCAATTTCTTTTCTTGCAGTTATAGCTGCAGTACTAATGATTGATAATTCAGAATTGCATCGAAAGGAACCTCGCGCCGGAGCGCTCTTTTCTGAAGCGATTAAATACATCAGAGCTCGTCCAGATTTAATGGCGATGATGCTGATCATATTTTTCTTTGCGACATTTGGCGTCAATCCTGAACTCTTCAGCGCCATCATGGCAACAAAAGAGTTTGGATTAGAAGCTGGTGAATTTGGATTGTTGGGTAGCGTCATTGCACTTGGTTCGCTAACGGCAACATTGATTGCAACCAAAAAAGAACACGCTCCTGGACTCTCCCGAGTTGTTAAGTTCGCAATTTTTACTGGTTGCGCAATCATCCTTTCTGCTTTCATGCCTACCTATCTCCTCTACGCGATGGCGCTTCCTATTTATGGGTTTGGCATGCTCACCACGGCGGTGGCTTCGAACATGACGATTCAGCTCAACACTGCGCCCGAGATTCGGGGGCGCGTCATTGGCATCTACCTGGCGATGTGGATGGGGTTCGCTCCTGGCGCTGCACCGCTACTGGGTTGGCTGACCGAACATTTCGGCGCCCGAGCAGCTATTGCCTTCTCTGGAAGCGTGACCGTGCTGGGCGTGGCGAGCATCGCGTGGATCTACCGAGGGAGACTCAATCCCCCTGAGGACCTTTCCGTTGATGGAGTTCTCCCCCGTTAATAGGGAGTTGAACCTGCCGTTCATAGGTTGCTAAGGGCTCACAATTTTGACCAAAGCAGGGTGGGCAATCCCACAAATATTTCTTCCACCTCTCTGACCTGCGAAAACGTTATCCACAGGTCAAAATTCTCAGAGAGAAAGTGGGGTTTGGTTTGGCCAAGTACCCCAAACCTTTGGCATCCTTGAAACCTCCCCCACCCCCTCAGCCAGCCTTTTCGGGCTGGATGAGTAGGCGTGCGGGGAGAGTTCAGTACCAGTGCAGTAGTAGTGCAGTGCCATTACAGGGGCAGTAGCGAGAGGTAAAGGAGGTGGCGCGGTAATGGAGCTTTGGAAGAAACGATCGGTTCGGGCCGTTATGGCGTTCACTCTCTTCTGCGCGCTCACCCCTATCTCCGCTCAAGGCGCAGAGGTCAATACTCCCGTTCCAGCTCCCACCAATGAGAGCTCCTTAGCGGTCGTCACTCCCAATGAGCCAGTTCCGGCTGAGCCAATTAAAGAGGCTCGCCTCGTCGTAGCGACAGAGGTTCTCACCTCCGGAAAGCTCACCGCCCTCAATCTCTCCTCCGTTGCCCGGTCGGCATTTTTAGTGCAGAAGGCGAAGACGCGAAACGGCGCTCGGTATGTGGGAGAGCTACTAGCTAAAGAGAATTACGGTTGGAGCGGAGCGCAGTGGAAATGCCTCGACAAGTTGTGGATCAAAGAGAGTCAGTGGACTTATACATCTCATAACAAGCGAACCGGTGCACATGGAATTCCTCAAGCGCACCCAGCAACAAAATACGAATCAATAGGAAGTGATTGGCGAAAAAATCCCGTCACGCAAATTTTATGGGGATTGAAATATATTGATGTTCGATATGGAACACCATGTAAGGCGCTTAAGACTTTTTACCGTATAAAAATGTACTAGGCAGATAAACGACCTTTTACTGTAATTGTTTAACTAGGCTTCTTTCCAAGAGTTACCAACTTCTCACGTTCTGCAAAGAAGTCGTTCCCTTTATCATCCACAACAATGAATGCTGGAAAATCTTCAACATCAATCTTCCAAACCGCTTCCATGCCAAGCTCTGCATAATCAAAAACTTCAACTTTCTTGATGCAATCTTGAGCCAAACGTGCAGCAGGCCCACCAATGGAACCCAGATAGAAGCCACCATATTTTTTACAGGAATTCGTTACTGCAGTTGAGCGATTTCCTTTCGCTAACATTATGAAAGAGCCGCCAGCCTGCTGGAATTGCTCAACATAAGAATCCATCCGCCCCGCAGTCGTTGGTCCAAATGAGCCTGAGACGTACCCATCTGGAGTTTTGGATGGACCGGCATAGTAGACGGCATATTTCTTGAAGTATTCGGGGAGTTCCTCGCCTTTATCTAGGCGCTCTTTGATTTTGGCATGCGCTAGATCCCGGGCAACAATCAAGGTACCTGTTAACGAAAGTCGGGTCTTTACTGGGTATTTTGAGAGTTGAGCTCGAATTTCATCCATGGATTGATTGAGATCAACGGAGACCACATCATCATGGAGCGCAGTCGCTGTAGTTTCCGGAAGGAAACGCGCTGGGTCTCTCTCTAATTTCTCGAGAAAAATTCCCTCTGCAGTGATTTTTGCAAGCGCCTGTCGATCAGCTGAGCACGAGACTGCAATTGCAATAGGCAGTGAAGCGCCGTGGCGGGGGAGTCGAATGACGCGAACGTCGTGGCAGAAATATTTGCCACCAAATTGAGCACCAATTCCAATATTTCTTGTGAGCTCAAGGACTTGCGCTTCAAACTCGATATCTCGAAAACCATGGGCAGTGGCAACATCGCCACGAAGCGGCAGTGAATCTAAATAACGAGTACTGGCAAGCTTCGCGGTTTTCAATGTGTGCTCTGCGCTTGTACCACCAATGACGATGGCCAAGTGATACGGCGGGCAAGCTGAGGTGCCCAGCGATACGAGTTTTTCTTCCAACCACTTCAACAAAGATTGTGGATTGAGTATCGCTCTTGTCTCTTGATAGAGGAAGCTCTTATTAGCGCTACCCCCACCTTTGGCAATATAGAGCAATTGATATTGATCATGATGCTTTGTATCTACTGCAATCTCAATTTGTGCAGGGAGATTTGTGCCAGTGTTCTTCTCATCCCACATAGTTATTGGGGCCATCTGGCTATAACGAAGGTTTAATCGTGTGTATGCGTCGTAGATGCCATGGGCGATTGCAGCTTCATCGCGCCCTTCCGAGAGAATGTGTTGCCCTCGCTTACCCATCACCAACATGGTTCCGGTGTCTTGGCACATCGGCAGAATTCCACCTGAGGCAATATTTGCATTCTTTAGTAAATCTAGGGCAACAAAACGATCATTTGGTGAAGCTTCTGAATCTTCGATGATGTTACGGAGTTGTTGTAAGTGCGAGGTACGTAGGTAATGCTGAATATCGTGCACAGCTTCTTCAGTTAATTTTCGAAGTGCATCTTGAGTAACAGTAATAAATGTTCGCCCAGCAGCTTCGCTCGTGGTTACGCCCTCTTTGGTGATGAAGCGATACTCAGTTTCGTCATGGCCAAGAGGGAGCAGATCTTCATAGGCGAAATCTGGATTCATGGTTAAAAGAATACGCCCCCATTAATAAATGCGCTTATGGCGCACATCTCATTTGCTTCCTTTGTCTAGCCGCGCCTTTGCCGAATCCAGCCATTGATTGCAGATTTTTGCGAGCTCTTCGCCACGTTCCCAAAGCGCAATTGAATCCTCGAGGGAGGCGCCGCCGGCCTCAAGCTTGGCAACAATCTTCGCGAGCTCATCACGAGCTTGCTCGTATGTAGGTTTCTTCTTATCCGCCACGATTACCCCTTTCCATTCTTTTTTCTCTTTTGGTCCAACACTGAAACTGTTAATTCACCTTTTGCCAGCACCACATTTAGCGCATCCGAAGGCGAAGCGTCCTTCGCGTCAAGGAGTACTTTGCCGCCCTTTTGTACAACCGCATAGCCTCGCTTTAACGTAGAGAGCGGAGAGAGGGCTGCGATTCGCGCTTTTACTTCACGCACTTCAATTTTTGCTTCGCGCAAGAGTGATGCAATCGCTTTTTTAGAATCATTTTGTAAAGTTCGAATCTCATCAAATTTAATAGAAAAAATAGTTGATGGATCTTTCATGACGGGACGAGAGAGGAGTGCAGATACCTTTGAAATTTCTAACTCAATCATTGAGTACATTTTCTTCTCAAGACGATTACTTAATTGGGCAATATGCTCCATTTCTTCTATCAAACTAGGTACTACTTGTCGCGCAGCATCCGTGGGAGTTGATGCCCGAAAATCGGCAACGAGATCAAGAAGCGGCGCATCTTGTTCATGGCCAATTGCACTGACAATCGGCGTGGTGAGCGAGGCAACAAGTCGGATTAAGGATTCGTCAGAAAAGGGGAGGAGATCCTCGAAGGATCCACCACCACGAGTCACGATGATGACATCTACCTCTGCATGTGAATCGAGTTCTCTTAACGCGCGGGAAACTTCCACCACTGCTGTAGCGCCCTGCACGGCAACTTCACGAATTTCAAAGTGCGTACCCGGCCACCGTCGTTCAACATTTTCCACTACATCTTTCTCAGCCGCACTTGCTCTGCCGCAGATTAACCCGATTCTTCGTGGCAGAAAGGGCAACGGCTTTTTTCGTTCCGAGGCGAATAATCCTTCGGCAGCGAGCAAGTTCTTTAATTGTTCTAGCCGGGCAAGAAGTTCCCCGAGGCCGACCTGTCTAATCTCCCGTGCCATTAACGAGAGTGAACCTCGCACTGCATACCAGTTGACTTTCGCATACGCGACGATGCGCGCATTCTCTGGAAGCGGGTCAATCGCCTCAAGAATAGATTTATGACATGTGACCTGCAGCGACATATCGACGCTCGTATCTTTCAAGCGCAGGAATGCCATTTGCGAACCTGGGCGTCGAGTGATTTCTGCAACTTCGCCTTCGACCCAGACTGGCCCTAATCTGCCTACATATTCGCCGATCGATTCTGAAACAACTCGAACCGGTAACGGTTCTTCAGAGCTACTCTCGATCATGTTGTAAGCGTAATCGCAGGGGCTACTCCCAAGCGCGCGGAGGCTCAGAAGAGATTAGGCTAGGGGTGTGGCAACGCCTTCAGCACCTTCAGAACCATCCAAAGGGAGAAGTAAACGAGTTCTCCTTGCAGCCCCCCGTGGCTATTGCGCAGGGGTCGACCGGGCTGTGGTCACTGTTCAGAAAGCGTTGGATCTCTACGGCGCCCCGGTCTACGTCCGAAAGCAAATTGTTCATAACAAACATGTTGTCGAAACTTTAGAGAAGCGCGGTGCAATATTTGTTGA
>JBEGVX010000059.1:0-3501 GCA_041178105.1 Actinomycetota bacterium | reverse complement strand
CTTATGGAAGGTCTTGAGGGCAAGTAGTAAGGTTCCAATATGCGCCCAATCGTGCAAGTCTCCCTCGATCTCACCGATATTGATGAGGCAATGGAGATGGCTCATACCGCAATGCGCGCCGGAGTGGATTGGCTGGAGGCAGGAACTCCCTTCATTCTCGCTGAAGGGTTACATGGGGTGAAGGCTCTTCGAAAAGAGTTTCCGACTACGCCGATTGTTGCCGATTTGAAGACGATGGACGGCGGTTACTTAGAGGCAGAGATGATGGCTAAAGCTGGCGCAACTCATGTTGTGGTGATGGCGCGATCCCACCCAGAGACTATTAAATGTGTGGTGCAAGCTGGCAAAGATTTTGGCGCAGTCGTGATGGGCGACAACTTAGGTTCTCCAGACATGGTGCAAGGTGCTCGCGAGTTAGAGGAGCTTGGTTGCGACATAGTGATTCACCACATTGGATATGACGAACGTCGAGGCATCGCAGCTCGT
The DNA here is from genome assembly GCA_041178105.1 of Actinomycetota bacterium. Lineage (GTDB taxonomy): Bacteria > Actinomycetota > Actinomycetes > Nanopelagicales > Nanopelagicaceae > IMCC26077. The sequence continues at coordinate 3,015 of JBEGVX010000059.1, read as the reverse complement.
GGTGAGCGCGCGCCAAACCCTCTCGATCAACTAAGAGAAATTGTCGATGCTGTTTCAGTTCCAGTACAAGCCGTTGGTGGGTTGACGCTGGAACAGGCAATTAAAACTCCTGAGTACGGCGCACCGCTTGTTGTTATTGGGGCACCACTTGCTATCGATGCCGATTCTTTTAGTCGTGGCGCAGGGAATGTTGAAGAGGTTCTTCGAAAAATTTGTGAACGCGTCCATGCATATGGTGATGTACCGGTAAAAGGGGAGAGGAAGTAAGCACCTAATGGGATCTCTTGGGGTAGTCAATTATGGAGCGCAGCCGCATAACGTCGAGCTCCGTGAGGTCGAGCGTCCAATTATTGGCGCTGATGATGTTCTTGTGGAGGTAGCCGCAGTAAGCGTCTGCGGGAGCGATCTCCATCAATGGACTGCTGACCATAGTTGGCCGGTTAATTACCCAGTTGTGCTCGGCCATGAATTCGGTGGGCGAATTGTTGAGGTAGGAACGGCAATTTCACATTGGAAAATCGGTGATCGAGTTGTCAGTGAGACAGCAGCAATCATCGATCACAACTCGCCGATGACTCGTATTGGGCGTTACAACCTCGACCCATCACGTAAGGGTTTTGGCTACGGCGTAAATGGCGCGATGACTAAATTTGTAAAAGTACCTGCACGTTGCCTCCATAAAATTCCCGATAACGTGCCCTTCGAACATGCTGCGCTCACTGAACCATGCTCAGTAGCTTTTAGCGCTGTGATTGCCCCTGGTTACATCAAACCTGGTGATCGAGTTGTCGTATTAGGTCCGGGGCCAATTGGCGTGCTCTGCGCCGCAATGGCGAAGTTAGCCGGCGCAGAAGTCGCGCTCGTTGGTTTAGAACGCGATCGAGAGCGCCTCAACGCTGCTAAAGCTTATGGCTGTGAGGTAATTATTGGTGATGCAAAGAGTTGGGCAGGCGCTGTTGATGGGTTGGGTGCTGATGGCGTTGTCGATGCAGCGGGGATATCTGCGACCTTAAAAATTGCACTGGAGTTAGTACGCCCAGCGGGTTGGATCGCAAAAGTGGGTTGGGGTCCACAACCACTTGATTTCTCGCTAGATCAATTAGTTCAAAAGAATGTGACCTTGCAGGGAAGTTTTAGCCATAACTGGCCAATGTGGGAGCGAGTATTACGAATGATGAGTACCGGACAACTAGATATCGGACCAGTTCTTGGCGGAATTTATCCGCTCGAAAAATGGGAAGAGGCATTTGAAGCGATGCACTCTGGAAAGATTCTGAAGGCGGTATTAACGCCATGAGCGCACGATTAAAAGAGAAAACAATCATTGTTACTGGCGGCACCTCTGGAATCGGAGCTGCTATCGCTCGAGCAATTATCAACGAAGGCGGCCAAGTTCTTGTCCATGGCATAAATAAAGAGGAAGGTGCGGCTCTAGTAGCAACATTGGGCAATCGCGCTGCGCTCTGTATCGCAGACCTTGCTCGAGAGGATGCACCTGAAGTAATTGTTAACGCTGCGCTCGCCGCATTTGGAAAGATTGATGGCTTAGTTAATAACGCAGCGATTATTGAACGATCAAACCTTGGTGCGATTACACCAAATGGATTTGATCAAACGCTCGCAGTAAATACCAAAGCTCCGCTCTTTCTCATTCAAGCAGCGCACCCGCATTTAGTAAAAACCAAGGGATCGGTCCTTAATATTGGCTCCATCAATGCTTATGCTGGTGAATCGACGCTACTTGCCTACAGCATGAGTAAGGGCGCGCTCCAAACAATGACCCGAAACTTGGCAAATGCTTTGGGTGTCACTGGCATCCGAATTAACTTAATTAATCCAGGTTGGATTCTTACCGAGCGCGAAGATCGCGATCAGGTAGCCCGCGGACTTGAAGTTGGTTGGCATCAGAAGCTAGATAGAAGCGCCATACCTCTCGGTGAAATGTCTACGCCAGAGAATCTTGCACATGCTGCGATTTATTGGCTCAGTGATGAGTCCTATCCCTTTACAGGATCGGTAGTTGAACTCGAGCAATTCTCGATTATCGGCAGAAATCCGGAGAAGCTCTAAATGCCAAAGATTGCCGCATTTCCCAAGGGATTTATTAAACAACTTGTCTCAGGCGAGATGAGTATCTATGAGTGGATTGATTTAGCGGCTGAACTCAAAATAGATGGTCTTGAGTTTTACAACGATTTTGCTGATGTGAAAGATCCGGCGAATTGGCCGAAGATTCGAAAAGCTGTTGAAGCGACGGGAATGGTAATTCCGATGATGTGCGCCTCGCCAGACTTCACAATTCCAGAAGCCGAAGGTCGTGCGCGCGAAGTGGCAAAAGAGATTGCCTCGATACGAATGAGCGCTGAACTTGGTGCGAAATACTGCCGTGTCCTCTCTGGTCAGCGACGTAAAACGATTACTCGCGAAGAGGGGTTGGGCTATGTCGTCGAATCGATTGAAGCATGTTTGCCAGAGGCTGAGAAGCTCGGCATCACCCTAATTCTTGAGAACCATTACAAAGATGATTTCTGGACTGAACCCGAATTTGCGCAGATGATGGATGTTTTTGTTGAACTTGTCGGGCGAATTGATTCACCATGGTTTGGTGTCAATTTCGATCCCAGCAATGCGATTGCAGCAGGTGAAGAGCCGCTCGAGTTATTAGAGAAAGTCAAACATCGTGTGGTCACCATGCATGCAAGTGATCGATACCTAGCTAATGGCACGATTGAAGATTTACGCGCACAAGAGGGTGGCACCGCCGGTTATGTCTCGTTCTTTAAACATGGCGTGATTGGCAAAGGGCTCAACGATTACGATGCAATTTTTACAATTTTAAAAGGTGTTGGATTTGATGGTTGGATCAGCATTGAAGATGGCGTAGATGGCATGGAGCAGATGCACGAAAGCGCAGAATTTCTTAAGAGAAAAGTGAAAGAGCACTGGGGATAGCGGTATCATCGCACTATGGGCTCGCTCGCATTTACACTTGATTTAATTGCGACTTTTGCTTTC
>JBEGVX010000058.1:0-3038 GCA_041178105.1 Actinomycetota bacterium | reverse complement strand
CTGCGTGGTGGTTATTTTTATTAGCAGGAATTGAAATTATCAGACAAATTCATTTCTTGATTTCAGAGTATGCCTCTCCATATCACGGTTTTTGGCAGCGTTATTTCTCTTTTGTTGACCGCACGCTACATCGGATTAGCGATTGGAATAGATTCCGATTATCGCGGGCTATCAAGTTTTTACTTTTCATCGCACTGCTTTCGGTAATACTCGGCGCGATTTATGACGAAGCGCCAGTTCGAGCTCTATTCCTTGCTCCAGCAGCTCTTTGGGCGGCGCTGCCTTTCATCGCTCAATTAATGTTTGCTGTTGTCTTTATCCTGATTCAGTTTGTTGCGCTGTTTTGGTTTCTTTCGCGCGGCGGTATCGATGTTTATTTCCCAGATGACATTAGAACGCGTTTTAGTGATGTTTGGGGTCAAGATCATGTCCTTGCACGAATAAGAGAGAATCTCATGTTCCTTGAAAAACCAGAGGAAATTGAGAAATTTGGCGGATACGTTCCTGGCGGAATCTTGCTTTGGGGCCCACCTGGTACTGGAAAAACTTTGATGGCCGAAGCCATGGCTGGCGAAACGGGCAAGCCGTTCGTATTCGTTGATCCAGGCGCATTTAACAATATGTTCTTTGGTGTTGGAATTCTCAAAGTAAAATTCCTCTTTCGCAAGCTCCGCAAACTCGCACTGCGTTATGGGGGCGTTGTAGTTTTCTTTGACGAAGCTGACGCTCTGGGCAATAGAGGTTTACCTCCCGCAGGGGGCCTTGGTCGATTTAGCGAAAGTTCCAACCCAATTTTTGGAAGCGCTTGTCATGGCGGAAATTATCTCTCTGGAGCAAGCGCAAATTTGGTTGTCAGGGAACAGTTCGTGATGGGTGCAGGTGGTGGCGGGGGAGCTGGTTCAGGAACGCTTCAAGCTTTACTCACTGAAATTTCCGGATTGAAAAAACCTCGCGGCTTCCTCAATCGAATTGTCCGACGCACGCTCGGTATGCGACCAAAGACGCCACCAAAGTATCGAATCCTGATGGTGATGGCGACAAATCTTCCAGAAGCATTGGATGAAGCGCTGTTACGACCTGGGCGTATCGATCGAATGTATCGAGTTGGTTACCCCAGCAAGGCAGGAAGAATACGAACATACGAGGGATATCTCGCCAAAGTTTCTCATTCATTAACCGCGGAAGAGATCGACAAACTTGCGACGATAACTCCCTATGCAACTGGCGCGAAAATCAAGGACACGATTAACGAGGCTCTTATTTATGCCATCCGCAGCGGTCGCACAACGATTACTTGGCCAGATGTCATTAAGGCAAAGCAATTGAAAGAACTTGGACCTCCGGAGGATGTTGAATATATAGAGCGTGAACGACACGCAGTGGCGATTCACGAAGCGTGCCATGGTGTGATGGCACACGTTGTTCGTCGTCATATGATGATTGATCTAGCAACAATTGAAAAGGGCTCGGATTATTTAGGAATGGTGGCAAGTATTCCTCCAGATGATCAATTCACACGTTGGAAGAGTGAGTACGAGTCAGACATTCTCGTTTCACTTGCATCACTAGCAGGTGAGCGGATGTTTTTTGGTGGCGATAATTCTTCAGGTGTTTCAGGAGATTTGGAGAGCGCAACCACAATCGCGAGTTTCATGGAAGGACATTGGGGAATGGGTTCCACAGTCTCTTCACACGCATCAAATAAAAGATTCGAAGTAGGGGCGCCTGGCGGCGGTAAAGAGAAACGTGGAGATGCAGCTAAAGAGATGCGCCGTTCGCTAGCCGATCGAATCGAAGGTAACTTAGCTACACTTTTAACTAAGGCTGAAAAGTTACTCAAAGAAAATCGAGATCAAGTACTTTCACTTGCCCATGCCTTAGAGGTCCATAAAACGCTCGCTGGAGAAGATGTAGCAGCAGTAATTGATGGAGTGGCCGGTCCAATTGTCGATGGCAGGCCATATACAAAGGCAAAAAATATAAAAATTCTCGAGAATTATCATGAGGCTGCACTTCGAGCTCATAAAGATCACAATTCACCTTCGATTCCACTCCCAGAGTTACAGTAATAATCGAATAGGTTCAGGGAGCGTTAGTGGATCTTTTCGATAATGCCGAGAATGTTTCGGCGCAAGCCCCACTTGCAGCGCGAATGCGCCCTCAAAGTATTGATCAAGTTGTTGGGCAGGAACATTTACTTCAGCCGGGATCGCCACTAGCTCGATTGCTTGCTCGTGAAAAAAGTGCACCGCCCGCCCTGATTCTTTATGGTCCTCCAGGTTCAGGTAAGACAACGCTTGCTTTACTTCTTGCCAGCGGTCGAAGATTTAGACAACTTTCAGCCGTATCGGCGGGTATCAAAGATGTTCGTGAAGAGATTGAGGGCGCTCGCTATCAATTAAGTCAGCGAGGCGTCGAAACTATTCTTTTTATCGATGAAGTTCACCGATTCAATAAGGCCCAACAAGATGCGCTACTGCCAGCGGTCGAAGATAAAATTGTCACATTAATTGCTGCCACTACTGAGAATCCTTCATTTTCGATTATTACTCCGCTCCTTTCGCGCGCTTTAGTAGTTCGTCTCAACCCACTAGCGAATAATCACGCTGAGGAGTTGATTGACCGTTCTATCAATGCGGAGATTGGTCTCAACAAGAGCGTAGCCATCGATATTGAAGCTAGACAAGAACTTGTTCGATTGGCACATGGCGATGCAAGAAGGCTTTTGACGTATTTAGAAGCTGCTGCAGGTGCGGCTGTATCAGGGGTGATTACAAGAGAGAGTGTTAGCGCTGCCGCAGATCGAGCATTGGTTGATTTCAATGTCGATCTGCATTACGACATCATTAGCGCTTTTATAAAATCGGTTCGAGGATCTGATGTCGATGCAGCGATTCATTATTTATTGCGAGCGATTGAAGGGGGCGAAGATCTTCGATTTCTCGCTCGACGTTTGATTATTTTGGCAAGCGAAGATATCGGAATGGCTGATTCCCAAGCCCTCATCGTTACGACCGCGGCTGCCCAAGCCACAGCTC
>JBEGVX010000057.1:0-3531 GCA_041178105.1 Actinomycetota bacterium | reverse complement strand
AGGGTTGTTCCGTAAATCAATAACAATTCCCTTTTTATAATTTACTTTCGAAAGTCCAGTGATCACCTCTGCGACTACTTGCTCGCTAAATGCCTCAACACGAATTAACGCTACGTTCGGTACAAGCTGTTTTACATTTACATTGGAGGTGTCGTATTGCTCTCGAAGTAACTCAAAATCGTTTTCAAGGCCATTACGTAAAATCTTTAACGTCAGTTTTGTACCGGGTTCTCCGCGAAGAGCTTCCAATGTTGCCGGAAGGTTGGTCGAAGAAAAGTCGACGCCATTTATAAGTGCAATTACATCTCCAACTTTTAATCCTGTTCGATCGGCTATTGAACCTGATTTGATTCCTGCAATCTCGGTTCCACCACCGTTGCCTGGCCGTAACCAAATCCCAATACCGCTATAACTTCCAGCCAATTCATCGCTCTCAACAGATACTTCTGCAGAATCCCGGTAGTTGGACCAACGATCACCCGAGGCGCGGAGCATTCCTTCGATGGCGGCTCGCTCGAGTTCAGTAGTGGAAATTTTCTGTTCGGCGGCAATTTGCTTTAGCGCTTGATCCACCGAGGATTGATTTCCACTCAAGAAAAAGCCCATGCCGAAGGAAGCGATCATCAACGCAACAATGATCGCCACCAACTGCTGGATTTGCGACTTTTTCATGGGTCAATTCTACGGGCTCAACTCAATAGCGAATTTGCCCAATATTTGGGGAAATCAGCCGTTAATTTGTAAGGGTGAACTATCGGGAGTTGAGATGAACGGTTTCTTTTGCGGGCTTATTGAAGAAGCGGTGAGTGGCGGTACGAGATAGTGAGTGGCGGTAAGAGATAGTGAGTGGCGGTAAGAGATGGTGAGAAATGGTGAGTGGTGGAAAAGATGGTGAGCGGCGGTGAGTTACACCTTGACGAAACGACGAAGCGTGATGACTGACGCAAGGGCAGCAACGAAGAGTCCTACCCCAAGTAATTGCAGAGAGGCTATCCAGACGGCATCCCAACCGAAGAAGCGAGTAAAGCTCAGAAGTGGTGCGACCCGTTGATCAATTAATACTTTGAAGCCAGAGAGCATCCCAAGAGCAACCATCCAGCCGAATACCGCGGCGAAAACGCTCTCCAATAAGAATGGTAGTTGGATTGAGAAACTTGAAGCGCCGACAAGTTTCATCACGCCAGTTTCCCGTCGTCGATTGAAGGCAGCAATTCGAATAGTGTTGGAAATGAGTAGCGCTGCGGTCAGGACGGAAATTAAACCAATGAAGAGAGCGCCATTTCGAAGTACATTAAGTAAACGGAAAAACTTCTCGAGAATTGCGCGCTGATCTTGCACGACGTCAATGCCAGGTCTTCCGGAGAATGCACTTTGGATAACCGCAAATTGGGTGGGGTCTTTTAACTTAACGCGGAAAGATTCTGGGAGTTGATCAGGTGTGACATTCTGCGCGATAGCAGAATCCTTAAATCGCTCTTGGAAGCGCTTAAATGCATCGGCTTGCGATTCGTAGTAAACATTCTGTACTACTGGAATAGCTTTTAAGTCCTGTTCAATTTGATCACGTTGCGGAATCGTAATTTTTCCCGAGGAACATGACGGCGTTTCGGATAGATCACCACATAAGTAAATGGATACTTCAATCTTGTCGTACCAATAATCTTTCATCACGCCAACTTGTGCGTTGGAGAGTAAGCCAAAACCAAGAAGTGAGAGCGAGGTTGCGACAGTGACGATAACAGCGAATGTCATCGTGAGATTGCGGCGAAGACCAATGCCTACCTCTGATAGAACAAAACCTGCTCGCATTTCTCGCCCCCTTGCTAACTCAGTTGCTAACCGGTGTAACCGTAGACGCCACGAACTTGATCGCGGACTACAAGACCACCCTCAAGTTCGATAACGCGCTTACGCATTTGATCCACAATGCCGCTGTCATGGGTTGCCATAACGACTGTCGTTCCTGTTCGATTAATTCTGTCGAGAAGTTTCATAATGCCAACGCTCATCGTTGGATCGAGATTTCCGGTGGGCTCATCGGCGATAAGAATTGCAGGATGGCTTACGAAAGCCCGAGCGATTGCTACACGTTGCTGCTCGCCACCAGAGAGTTGCGAAGGTCTACGATCGCCATAACCTTCAAGGCCAACAAGCTCTAGCACCTCGGGGACCTCTCGATTGATCTCCTTATTGGAGTACCCCAATACATGGAGCGTGAAAGCCACATTCTCAAATACTGTCTTATTGGGAAGTAAGCGGAAATCTTGAAAAACAGTCCCCACTTGGCGGCGTAACTCAGGCACCTTCCAACTCGAAAGCTTGCTCAAATCTTTCCCCGCGACATAAATCTTTCCGGAAGTGGGGTCCTCTTCTTTAAGTACTAAACGAAGAAATGTTGATTTTCCAGAGCCGGAGAGGCCAACGAGGAATACAAATTCCCCTTTAGCGACTTCTAGGTTTACGCCATCGAGGGCAGGTCGCTCTTGATTTGGGTAGGTCTTGCTGACGTTCTCAAATTTAATCAACGCAACCCCCACTCTCCGACGTTCGCATCGCCACTATCTTCTTGGAAGATTCTAGAGAGAGATTGGTCAATCGGCTGTATTTAGCGCTGTGAGGTACCTGAAAAGTGAGCATTTTCGCGGATTCTCTTATTCCAGCGATTCCGGCAGCGCTAATTCTCCACATTTAAATGGAATTTCAATCCAGACGGATTGAAAATTAAAAACCCTGAGGTAACGCTAACGAGCTGCTTTGACCGGCTGAAATACAGTCTCGTTTAGTTCTGGCGGCGCCAGCGAATGCCTGCTTCGATGAAATCATCTAAATCCCCATCAAGAACTGCTCCAGTATTCCCCACTTCGTAATCTGTTCGAAGATCTTTAACCAATTGGTAAGGATGGAGCACATAGGAGCGCATTTGATTACCCCACGAACCTGAGTTATCTCCCTTTAGCGCGTCAATTTTTGCCTGCTCCTCTTGACGTCTTCTATCAAGTAATTTTGATTGTAAAACTGCCATTGCTGTTGCTTTATTTTGAATTTGCGACCGCTCGTTTTGGCAGGAAACGACAATTCCAGTTGGAATATGAGTAATCCGAACTGCGGAGTCGGTTGTATTAACGCCTTGTCCCCCTGGACCACTCGAGCGATAGACATCTATTCGAAGTTCTTTCTCATCAATATCAATGTGATCGCTCTGATCGACAACAGGGACAACTTCTACTCCTGCAAATGAGGTGTGGCGGCGAGCATTGCTATCAAAGGGAGAGATACGCACGAGGCGATGTGTGCCTTGTTCAACGGAGAGCGTTCCATAAGCAAATGGAGCGCTGACTCGGAAAGTTACCGATTTGATGCCAGCTTCTTCAGCGTATGAAGTATCAAGTACATCGAACTTATGACTATGGCGCTCACACCAACGGGTGTACATACGAAAGAGCATCTGCGCCCAGTCTGCCGCCTCTACTCCACCTGCTTGAGAACGAATAGTCACCAATGCATCACGAGCATCGTATTCACCATTAAGGA
>JBEGVX010000056.1:0-8075 GCA_041178105.1 Actinomycetota bacterium | reverse complement strand
AAATGCATTGGCGGTAAAGACTATGTAAGGGTCTTTCGTTAATCCAAAAATCGCCGGGATTGAATCAAGAGCAAAAAGAATATCTGTGGTGCCAACAGCAACGAGGGCAATTGTGAACGGTGTAGCCCCTCGTGCAGCAAGGCTTTTAATAAGCCGTGATTCCTCCCAGTCATCGCTCTCATCATTATCTTTTGCTAAATGCCACGCGGTATAAATCAAGAAGGCGCCGAAAAGGAAGAAGATTGCTACGAAACGTTGAATGAGTGCTGCGCCAGCTGCAATAAATACACCACGCAGCACAAGCGCGAGAATAATTCCAATTAATAAAACAAGTTGTGCTCGCTCTTTACTCACTTTCAGCCGAGAAAGGATGATAATAAAAACGAAGACGTTGTCTATAGAGAGTGAATATTCTGTTATCCAGCCCGCAAAGAATTCTGATCGTTGGCGAGGTCCTTCCCAGATACCAAGACTCCATCCAAAGACAATCGCTGCCGCAACGTAGAAAATTGTCCAGAGCGCCGCTTCTTTTGTGGTGGTCTCTTGATTCCGGCGTTTAATCGCAAGCAGGAGATCAAAAAGTACGACTCCGATGAGCGCTCCGATGGTGATGAGCCAAACGGAAGCTGGGGTCATTACGAATTCTCCTCATCAAAGCCTAGTGACTAGCCGTAAGCCTAGGGTATGGCCGGGTTAGCGCTGACGAGGCTTCTTCGCCTATCTCTTCTCAAGAACCAATGAGACAGAGTTGATACACCATCGCTGATCTGTAGGGGTTTGGTAGCCCTCGCCATCAAATACATGCCCTAGATGTGAGCCACAGGATGCGCAGCGAACTTCAGTGCGGACGCGACCCAGGGAATGATCCGGAATTAAATCGACTGCATCCTGGTCGCCCGGTTGATAAAAAGAGGGCCATCCACAACCAGAGTGAAACTTATGCTCACTGCGAAATAGTTCGGCATCGCAGGCCTTGCACCGGTAAACGCCAACGCTCTCTTCGTCGGTGTACTCGCCAGTGAATGGAGCCTCGGTGGCAGCTCGTCGCAAAACGTTGAAAGATAGATTATCTACTCGCTTCTTTAATTCCTCTTCATTAATCTGATGCGGATATTCCCTCATAAATTCCTCTCAATTTTGGTTAGCTAAGAGAGCTACCGGAAATTCAACGCCCGTAGTAGCGTGGCAATCGTATCCATTTGGATTTTTTTCCAAATATCGTTGGTGATACTCCTCAGCGTCCCAGTAATTAGGTGCGCTAACAATTTCAGTGGTGATTGCCCCGAACCCAAGTTTGTTCAACTCACTTTGATAAATATCCCTACTCCTCGATGCTATTCGCATCTGCTCTTCCGATGTGTAGAAGATTGAACTGCGATATTGAGTACCAATGTCATTTCCTTGACGATTAAGAGTTGTTGGGTCATGCATTTGCCAGAAGGCGCTCAGCAACTCCTCATAAGTTACCTGCGCTGGGTTAAATACGACTTTGACTACTTCGGCATGATTTGTTCTTCCAGAACAGACTTCTTTATATGTTGGATTACTCGTCGTGCCACCCATATATCCAACGCGAGTATGCATCACGCCAGTCATCTGCCAAAAACGACGTTCTGCTCCCCAAAAGCATCCGGTGGCAAAGTATGCGATCTGCTCAGAGTTCATATGCATATCTTCCATCAGAAAAGCCCTTTTCGATAACTTCTCTCGAAGGCCCCTGCGTGGCCGAGGGTATGGGGCTGCGCCCTTTGGAGGCCGGTTCGCACCTTCGATTCCTGTCAGTTCCACACCAAACTCTCATCACGGCAAGAATCTTGTGAGAGGAATTACCCCTAGCTTCCTTGTTACTCGCCCCATGAACCGGGAGAATAGAAACCCTGTGAAGCAAGAGGGGCGCTCGGGAAAACGGGAATAGTCTCACCAACTTCGCGTGATTATCAGTTATTTAACTCAAGGGGGCTGCCGTGGACTGGCGACATCGCTCTGCGTGTCGAGATGAAGATCCTGAGCTCTTCTTCCCGGTTGGAAATACCGGACCCGCCTTGCAACAAATTGAAGAGGCCAAAAAAGTATGTAATCGCTGCCTTGTCATTAATGAGTGCTTGAAGTGGGCTCTTGAGAGCGGCCAAGAAGCTGGGGTGTGGGGCGGCCTCTCTGAAGATGAACGTCGAGCGCTCAAACGTCGAGCGGCGCGAAATCGGGCACGGGGTATTGAGATCCCCAATCCGTACGAAATTAATCAGCAGTAAATTTCTACTGCAATCCGCGTGCCACCAGATGCGACGCGATGTACCTCAATCTTGCCGCCTAATTCATTAGCTGTCAGAGTTTTTACAATCTGCAACCCAAGGCTGTCGGTCTGATTGATATCAAAATCAGCAGGTAGGCCAATGCCATCATCGCTTACCTCTAACTTCAACTGATCTCCCATTCGCTCTACCGCAATTACGAGCTTTGAACCTTTAGTGGATAGCCCATGCTCATAAGCATTTTGAATCAACTCGGTAAGAATTAGCGCCAATGGAGTCGCTACTTCTGGACGTAATGCACCGAATTTTCCAGTTCGTTCTAAAGAAATGCCACTACGAAGAGTAGATACATCTTTAACGGCGGCGATGAGTCGATCTGCCACCTCGTCAAACTCCACCATTTCTTGCGCATTGACCGAGAGCATTTCGTGCACTAGTGCAATAGAGCCAATTCGACGAATTGCCTCTTCAATTGCGGCAACAGCAGATGGTTCCTCTGCACGCCTTGTCTGAAGACGCAAGAGTGCACTGACTGTTTGCAAATTGTTCTTTACTCGGTGGTGAATCTCCCTGATAGTCGCGTCTTTTGAAATAAGTTCGCGTTCACGTCGTCTAATCTCGGTGACATTATGAACTAGTACGAGCGCTCCAACGCGGTCACTACCCGCAGTCAGAGGCAACACGTATAAATCGAGTACGCCACTGTTATTTTCGAATTCAATCTGGCGTGGTGCCCTACCAGAGAGAATCGATTGCCACGATTCATCTCTAGGAAACCTTGATTTGAAACCTTTCGAAAGTTCTTCGAGAATTTCCGCCAACTCATTAAGTTCAAGATCTCCCTGATTGCCGATCTGTCGAAACGCCGAGATCGCATTGGGGCTACTAAATGAGATCATGCCATTGCTATCCAAGCGGATCAATCCATCGCCAACACGTGGTGTCGTTTCGGTAACAACTTTTGCCGCTGGGAAAGTTCCCTCGCTTATCATTCGAGCCAAATCAAAAGCTGCTTCGCGATAAGTCATCTCTAATCGACCAGGAGAACGCATCTGCTCCACATTCCGATATCGGGCGATAACTCCTATTACTTTGCTCTTGTGGAGAATAGGAATGCACTCCTCTTTTACAAGGAGCTCACCCACCTGCTCAGGCTCAGTATCGCGTTGAATGTCGCCATCGGAGAGCGCGGCATCAATCCATGGTCGCTCCCCCCAGCGAATTTTCTGCCCGATTAAATCTTTGGGGTATACCGTCGCTGCGGTTGTTGGCCGCATTTGGGCAACGACTACATGCCCCTCAGGCCAACTCTTTGGATTTTCTCGAATCGGTACCCAAAGCAAGAGATCGGCAAAGGATAAATCAGCCAAGAGTTGCCACTCAGAGATGACTGCTCTAAGCCTGTCGACATCTTCAGCATCGAGCGTTCCCTTAGATGTGAGATCGGCCAATGCAGACATGATCAATCACCAACCATTTCTAACACAGTGGCAACTTCACTTGCGTCATACCATTCAAGTTCTTCATCAGAAGATGTAATTCGATAGATGGCCACAAGATCTTGCCAATCTAATGTAAAGCTGCCTGCCAAGTTGCCCGCTTCGATTTCAGAAGCTTGCGTTAGAAGTGACCCAGGCAATTCATGTGCGGTGATGATGTGAAGTTTTTCGCGCTCTGATCTAGTACGTGCTATCTCAAGAGCTGCATACTCAATCTCTTCAAGCTCGGAGACCCCGTACTCTTGGGCGACCTTCGGCGTTGGTCCAATAAGCACAGGGGCGGTAAAGCTCCGGTTCTGGAAGAAGCTAACTAGCTCGCTTTTCTTCATTGGCAGATACACACGCATGCGGTAAGCCTAATTCGCTTTTGTAATCCAGTCGAATAGCGGTTCTAGCGCACGTCGGCTCCGCTTACTTAACTCCCCTCGCACCTGTAACTCCTGGTCAAATGGAAGAGTGCAGACTACAGAAATACCAAAACCCTCGAGTTCTCTCTCAATCGCTTTAACCCGATCGCGCGCAAAGCGAGTTTCGGGAATTTTTGTGAGCACCACCCCGTGGCGCTGAAACTTTCCCTGATCTGCATCTATTAGCTCAAAGAGGCGAAAGATCGAAGAATCATCCAACTCTGAGCAATAAAGAGCCGAACGTTCACTATTGAAATTCCCTTTTAAGCTTGGCAGTTCTTTTGGCACATTGAGTTCAATAGCTTCGCGTAATGTACGCACACCAACCCGGGGGGATACTCCAATAAAAACGGTGCTTCCATCGGTATCTATCGGGTCGGGAGTTTTCGAGACAACTTTTGAAATCTCGACTGGCAATTGATCAATCTCCCAGAGCGCAAGCGTGGTCAATCCGCCGAACCTCACTTCTCCAAGCAGAATGATTGCTACAAACTCTCTCTGCAAAAGATAAATTGCATGATCACTGAGCAAATTGGAGGTCGTCACCAAAATTCCTCCGCGACGAGAATCTCGTGAAATATCTTCGATAGCAAGAAATCTTCCGCTTACCTCAATCCCGGATGCCTGAAGTACCTCGTACGCTCGCTCCTCAAGTGCGGTATCGATGATAACGAGGAATACTTCTGCTTCAATGACCATCTTGAGACCCTCTCACTAAAAAAGTTTCACTACTGGCCAGATATGTAAGGAATTCGCCGACAATTCCTGGATCTATCAGTAACGTCAATGTTGATTCTCCGTTAATTTGCCCTTCAGCTTTTGCAACAGCATCAATTTGCACTTCCTGGTAACTCTTAAGTAATTGAACTGATGAGTCGGTTACGCCTGCTGTGGGAACATTAAAGAAATAAATATCAACCAAGTCTCCATCTTTAAGTGCCGCCGGGATTTTTGTGGCCAGGAGAGTGAAAGTCACCTGCTTTCGTTGCTCCACGTCCTTTCTTTTTGAGATTGCATCTCGGGGAAGAATCTCCCCTTTGGCAATTCTTCGAATTACCCTGTGATGGGAAAATTTAGATTTCGCACTTATGTAATGGGCGCCAGCGCCTCTCAAATCCAATGGAATAGTTTGAAAATCAGTGGATGAAACCACCTCCCCAGCAGCTAAATCGCGAACGGTTGTGAAATAGACATCAGGGGGCAAGGAATCGCGAACTGAAAACCATATTCCAACCACGCCAACACTTAAGAGCAAAGCGCCAAGTAACTCTTTCTTTCGCATAGGCCCTTAGTACAAGGTGTTCGGCCACTGCCCGCCACCGAGCGCGCACTCATACTTTTGGATGAGAAAACTCTCTCTAAAAGATGGAGGTTCGAAAAACTTTCCTGGGAGAGCCTGCCCTCATGACAACCATACTTTTCCAAGAGCCGCTCAACCTATTTGAAGTTGAAAGCGCCGCAGAATCCTTAGAGCTGAGAGTAAGTGGCAGATCCCAGATGGGCTCGCGGCTAACGTTCAAACCAACTCCTGATGTCGACAGCCATGTCGAAGATGAATATGAATTCGGCCGACAGATCACCCCCTTTGAACAGCTGCCAGATCCAAAAGAGTGGGTAGAGCGCTTTATACATAGCGCGGTTGAAATTCTTAATGGCAAGCGATCAGCAGTGCAACTCTCTCGATGGTGCAACCGAAAGGTCTTTTCCTATCTTTCGGAGAACGCAAGAGTCCGTCCTGCGCAGGTGCGTATTGGTCGTAAAAGTATTGGTCAGCCGTTTGACCAGATACTGGAAGTTACTGCCATGCTGCACGGAAAAGAACGAAGTCGAATTTTGGTGGCGCGTTTCGAGGGGCTAGATGGCAGATGGCTCTGTGTGGAGCTCTTCACCATTTAACGATTGCGTGGATCTCCATGGCATCGCTTGTACTTCTTGCCAGAACCACATGGGCATGGAGCATTTCGTGAAGTCTCATCAGCTGCACGAACGCTCTGTTGTTCAGGCGCTCCTGATTCACCTGGGGCGGAGTAGAGCAATTCTTGTTCGCCGCCACCGAGCTCAGGTAACGATGCTGAGGCAAGTTCACCTTGCGATGTTCGCTCAACATTGACCTCTGCATGGAATAGGAAGCCAACCGACTCTTCCTTGATTCCTTCCATCATCGCAGTAAAGAGCTCATAACCCTCTTTTTGATATTCCACTAGAGGATCGCGCTGTGCCATCGCACGAAGTCCAATTCCCTCTTGCAAATAATCCATTTCATAGAGGTGGTCACGCCAACGTCGATCAAGTACTGAGAGTACGACGCGTCGCTCGAGCTCACGGGTGATTTCAGGCGTGAGTGTTTGCTCGCGTAACTCGTACTGAGATAACGCATCATTACTTACTAATTCGCTCAAGTACTCACTTGAAAGCCCTGAAATATCTCCAGCTTCTTCAATTAATTTCTCGTAGTTGAGAGTAACTGGATACAAAGCTCTTAACTGTTGCCACAAAACATCAAGATTCCACTCTTCAGGGAAGGTGTTTGCAGTTGCGAAATCTACTTGCCCGCGTACTGCATCATCAATAAAACCAATCATTTGATCGCGAAGATCTGCGCCTTCTAGCACGCTGCGGCGTTCCACATAAATGACTTGTCGTTGGCGATTTAGAACGTCATCGTATTTGAGCACGTTCTTACGAATTTCAAAGTTCTGACTTTCCACTTGAGTTTGTGCAGATTTGATTGCGTTGCTCACCATCTTAGATTCGATGGGAACATCTTCAGGTATGCCTGCAGCGCCCAAGAATCGTTCGACCAGAGCCGAATTAAATCGACGCATCAACTCATCTTGGAGCGAAAGATAGAAGCGGGACTCTCCGGGATCTCCCTGACGACCAGAGCGTCCACGTAACTGATTATCAATTCGGCGAGACTCGTGCCGTTCGGTACCTAATACGTACAAGCCACCAAGAGCCACAACTTCGTCATGTTCTGCGGCAACCAATTGGCGCTGTCGCGCTAACTCTGCAGGCCATTCGCGCTCATAATCTTCTGGCGTTTCAACTGGCGAGAAACCGCGTTGTTGCAAGGCAAAATCGGCAAAGAACTCTGGGTTTCCACCAAGCATGATGTCGGTACCGCGACCTGCCATATTGGTCGCTACCGTTACCGCACCCTTGCAACCTGCGCGCGCAACGATTGCGGCTTCGCGCTCATGTTGTTTCGCATTCAATACTTCGTGTGCCACACCTTTGCGAACAAGTAAAGATGCCAACTCTTCAGATTTCTCAACGCTGACTGTGCCAACCAGAACGGGTTGCCCTCTCCGGTGGCGTTCGACGATGTCATCAACCACTGCGAGGAATTTTGCATGTTCTGTCTTGTAAACCAGATCAGATTGATCGACACGCTGCATTACTTTATTAGTAGGAATTGGGATCACGCCTAATTTATAGATTTGATAAAACTCCGACGCCTCTGTCATCGCCGTTCCCGTCATTCCAGAGAGCTTGTCGTAGAGCCGGAAGTAGTTCTGCAAAGTTATCGTCGCAAGAGTCTGGTTCTCGTCTTGAATTTTTACGCCCTCTTTTGCCTCAAGCGCTTGGTGCAAACCCTCGTTATAGCGGCGCCCCTGAAGGATTCGGCCCGTGTGCTCATCAACAATGAGTAGCTCACCGTTCATCACCACATAATCTTTATCTCGCTTGAATAACTCTTTCGATTTAAGGGCGTTGTTTAGGTAACTGATAAGTGGCGTATTCGCAGTCTCATATAAGTTCTCGATACCCAATAGTCGCTCGACTTCAGTAATACCAGCTTCAACCATGCCAACGGTTCGCTTCTTCTCGTCCACTTCATAGTGTTCGCCGGGAGTGAGCTTTTTGGCAATCGTTGCAAACTCTGAGTACCACTTTGTCGGA
This sequence comes from Actinomycetota bacterium, assembly GCA_041178105.1. Lineage (GTDB taxonomy): Bacteria > Actinomycetota > Actinomycetes > Nanopelagicales > Nanopelagicaceae > IMCC26077. The sequence continues at coordinate 14 of JBEGVX010000056.1, read as the reverse complement.
CGATCAGCAGGACC
>JBEGVX010000055.1:0-7404 GCA_041178105.1 Actinomycetota bacterium | reverse complement strand
CAGCGAATACCACCCCGTGCAGCTGCGAACCCTCACCAACATGTACGCCGTCGCCGATGATGGATGCAGAAATCCTCGCGCCCGCACCAATAACCGCCTCATCGCCGATGATGCTCTTCTCCACCATAACATTCGCGCCAATTTCCGCGCTCCCTACAGATGATCCGAGGCCGATTTGAGTGTTGGCTCCTATCTGAGCGCGCGGGTCAACGTAAATCTTGTCGGGCGAACAAGTAAATGCTGGAGATCGTAAGTGACCGCTTATTAAATCGACAGAGGCTTTCAAAAGCGCTGCCGGAGTTCCGATATCAATCCAGTAACTCTCGCTTTTGTACGCCCAAAGCTTTCTACCTGCTCTCAAAAGTCCTGGAAAGGTTTCGCGCTCAATGCTCACCACTTCACCCGCAGGGATTGCGTCAATGGCGCTTCGAGTGAAGATATAACAACCAGCGTTGATGAAATTTGTAGGTGGATCGTCCGACTTCTCAACAAAATCAATAATTTTTCCTGATTCTTCAGTAGGAACAGATCCATAAGGTCGCGCATCGGCTACATGAATTAAATGTAATGTTGCATCAGCCCCAACATTCTTGTGGAGTAGAACTTGTGCCTTCATATCGTGCGCACTCAAAATATCTCCATTAAGAATGGCAATCGGATCTTGCGGACCACTACGCAGAAATTGCGACGCGTTACGTATCGCTCCACCAGTTCCTAGAGGTTCATCCTCGATTGCATGAATTACCTCGACCCCGAATTTAGATCCATCCCCCAAATACTCAAGAAATTGCTCATTCTTATAGGAAATTGCCATAACAATCCGAGTTACACCATGTTCTTTCGCATACCCAATTTGATGCGCGATAAAAGGAACTCCGGCTACTTTTAACATGGGCTTAGGAATCTCAAGCGTGAGTGGATGAAGGCGAGTGCCCTTACCACCTACAAGAAAAATTGCCTCCATCACACGCCTTTGTTAGATCACGAAACTCAAGAGTGGAAACGTTCTGCTGCTCGCGCGATATCGGCATCGGACGCTGTGAGCGCAATGCGCACAAAGTTGGAACACTTTTCGCCATAAAACTCTCCTGGAGTAACGAGCACGCCGCGTTCGGCAGCCCATGCGACAGTGCTCCAGCAATCTTCTGAACGTGTTGCCCATAGATAAAGGCCAGCCTGAGACGTTGAAATCTCTAATCCTGCCGCGGTGAGCGCAGTAGCGAGCGTCTGGCGGCGAGCGCGATAGCGCTCCTTTTGAATGGCGATATCTTCGGGGTGTGCCAGCGCTGCTGCCATAGCGTGCTGTATTGGTGCAGGCATGATTAAACCGAGATGTTTTCGAATTTCGCGAACCTGCGCTATCAAACTTGGGTCACCTGCGATGAATGCAGCCCGATAACCAGCGGCATTAAAACTCTTTGATAGTGAGTGCACTATGAGAATTCCCGATGTGTCGCCATCGCAGACCTGAAGGAGTGAAACTGGTTCGCTCTCCCATCCAAGTTCGATGTAACACTCGTCGCTTACAAGAATGGTCTTTGTCGCACGCGCCCAAGCAATAATTTCGCGCAACTGCGCCCGATCTAACACTCGGCCATGCGGATTTGCTGGGGAATTAATCCACACCAAATCGGCATCCTCTGGCCAGGTCGAGAGATCATCGCTAACTGCCACGCACTCTGCTCCCGCAACAATCGCCCCAACTCGGTAAGTGGGATAAGCAATTTCGGGAATTAGCACTTTCTTTGCTTGGAGTAACGTGGGTAGCAAGCCCACCAACTCTTTGGAACCAACTGTTGGTAGGAAATCGAAAACACTCCCCCGTGCGCCAGCGAGATACCGCTCTCGAATCCATGCCTCAAGAGCTTCGCGCAGCTCAGTGCTCCCGATCGTCAATGGATAACCGGGGGCATTACCACTTCGCGCCAGGGCATCCTGCATCGACAGTGGTGAACTATCGACAGGTGTGCCAATTGAGAGATCGACTATTCCATCTGGGTGCGCACTGGCAATCTTCTTATAGGGGGCAAGTAGGTCCCACGGAAAATCGGGGAGTTTCACGACGCTACCCTTTCGGGCGAGCCACAACTACTGGATGGTCGCTCTCTTGTGCGCCAACTTTACTCGCGCCACCAGGCGACCCTAGTTCATGGAAAAACTCTTCATTAACTGACTTGAATTCGCTGTATTCGCCAGGCACATCATCTTCATAATAAATAGCTTCGACTGGGCAGACCGGTTCGCATGCACCGCAATCAACGCACTCATCAGGTTGGATGTAAAGCATCCGACCCCCTTCATAAATGCAATCCACCGGGCACTCTTCAATGCATGACTTGTCCTTCACGTCGATGCAAGGCCCTGCGATGATGTACGTCACGAACGGCTCCAATCTCTGTAAAAATCTCAGGCCAATTATGCTGCTTCCTGCGCCAATTTCCACTCTATGCTGACACATGTGCCAATCACTGCCCCAGATTCGTCGATTATTGGCGCTCGCGTCTCTATCCGGGTCCACGATGAGGAACCAGGAAAGTTCCGCGACCTGCTCGGCCATCTCGTAGACCTAACGCACGTTCGCGATAAGAATGGCGTGGTGAAAGAGTTTGACCCATCGGCAATTGTCGCGTGGAAAGTAGTCAGTCAGTGAAGCTATACGACACCAAGCATCAGCAAGTGATGGATGTCCTGCCATCTGAAAGCGGCACTGTCGATATTTACTGCTGTGGGCCAACCGTTTACCGATTTGCTCATGTGGGAAATTTGCGCACTTTTCTACTTGGCGACTTGGTGCGAAGGACGTTGCGCGCTGAAGGTATGCCTTTTCGTTATATCCAGAACATCACAGATGTCGGGCATCTCAATGACGATATCCATATTGATGTGGCTGAAGACAAGATTCTTGCTCAAGCAAAATTAGAGAATAAGGATCCCTTTGAGATTGCCAGGTTTTACGAGAGGGCATTTCACGACGACCTCGCTGCTCTCAATATCTTGGTAGCCGATGCGTACCCTAAAGCCAGCGAATCGATTAACTTGATCATCGACATGATTGCCCAATTGATTTACATCGGCGCGGCATATCAAGGTAACGATGGATCCCTTTACTTCTCGGCTCGTAGTTATAAAGATTATGGGGCTATCAGCAAAAACTCACTCGATCAGTTACGCGCTGGATATCGATTCGATAGTGATAACGATAAAGAGGAAGAAAAAGGCAAACGCTTTCATGCCGACTGGGCGCTCTGGAAGGCTGCCTCTATTAATCGCGAAATGACATGGCCAACTCCTTGGGGAGTAGGTTTTCCGGGGTGGCATATCGAGTGCTCGGCAATGTCAATCCACTACTTTCCTAGAGGTGTATCGCTCCATTTAGGTGGAATTGATCTTCGCTTTCCTCATCATGAAAATGAACGGGCACAGAGCAACGTAGCGACCAATTCTGAGTTCGTTCGCCAATGGGTTCACGGTGAACACTTGCTCTTTGATGGTAAAAAAATGGCAAAAAGTTCTGGCAACGTGCTGCATATTGCAGATTTGATTGCACGGAAAATTGATCCTCTCGCTATTCGACTACTTTTTATGGAGAGCCATTACCGCACCCAACTCAATCTCACATGGGAGAGCATCGAGGCTGCCCACTCCACTCTGAAACGTTGGCGGAAAAAAATCGCCTCTTGGCCAGCCGGTGGTTTGGCTGACCGGGCACTGATAGCAACTATCACCTCTTACTTCAGCAATGATCTTGATACTGCAGCGGCGCTTCTCCAACTCCGAAAATTTGAAAAGGATGAGAGCGTGCCAGAACAAATTCGTCGCGCCACTTTTCTTGAACTAGACGCTCTGCTCGCACTCAATCTTGGCCATAATCTTGCTCTCGGTGATCAACTCTCTGACCTCTTACCTCCTGGCGCGGAGCAACTTCTAGAAGAGCGTCAAGTGGCCCGCATTAATAAAGATTGGCAACTCAGCGATCGTCTTCGAGATCAATTACTACAGATGGGTGTACAGGTAAGTGATGGTCCGGAGGGCCAAGCCTGGGAGATTCTCTAATTTCCTTGAGACTGTTGCACAGATAATGGTGGGTTCATCCAAGTTGCCTCGGGATTAGTGCAGATTATTCGATCTTCTGCGCGATAACGGGTCCGATACTTCTCACGCTTTACCTCTACGCCATCGCGAGAGAGTACGCGCCACACTTCGATAGTAAAGCCCGGAACTCCCTCTTGAAAGATACATTCTTTTGAATCACTCTCTAAAATCTTGAAGGGAACTGGATTGGTTCTTGGTCCAGACTCCGTATCAACATCGATGAATTTTGTGCCATAGATCGTCACTGTCACAGATTTGTTAGTGAAAGAGGTGTCAACAAAAATTGGCTTACCGGAATTATTTCGAAATTTAACATCCACATTTGGCCAAGCCACCGTTGATTCTCGTCCCGCTGGGTATCTAGAGATGTAAAAACTATGTGGCTTATGTTGGATGAGCTCAAGCCCGCTAAACCATGCAGCATTCCAAGTGGTCGTCGCAACTTGCGAGACGCCGCCACCCCAATCTTTCTTAAATACACCCCGATCAATCATGATGCCTGGCACAAAACCTCGCGCTTCCGTTCGCTCACCTACAGATTTGTTATAACTAAAAACTTCTCCGGGCTTGATGATCACGCCATCCATCCAGCGCGCTGCTCGGTGAATATTGGTCAATCGGTACTCGGCGTACGGGAAGAAGGTGGTGAATGTGCCGATTACCTCTTTAATCCCAAGTCCGCCGGCCATTTCCGTGGTGATCTCTGCTGCTACTGGCTCAGGTGTAAACGTTACTTGCCGCAAACTTCCTGTTTCGCTAAGTACAGCGATGATGGCGCTACTTAATTTAGCTTCAGGAACATCGAGGCCATCTCGCGATGGTTGAACTCGTGGTGCACCATCAACCATAGTAAAACTCGCATTGACAGGCTCAATAACATTTGCCGTCCATTGCTTGCCCACCAAGTTGATGAAGGTGCCTTTTAACCATTTAGCTTCAAGTTTGTCATCGCGGCTTGGCACGAACGTCAGCGCCTGCGAAATGATCTGCGGTGAAATTAAAATTGTTCTTGGCTTCTCGATGTTCAGCGTTATCGAAAGCGGTGCTGAGGTTGCTGTTTGCGCGAAGGCCAAGAGCTGCCCTGCTTCGAGATTGCTCACTTTGGGTGATTTAGTTTTGAGTGGAATATTAATTGGTGAAGAACGGAGCCACTCTTTGGAAATCTGTGCGAGCGCGACCTTTCGATCAATGGCTTTACCTTCGCGAGATTTAATGAGCTTTGGTTTCAATCCATCATAGGTAATGTCTGCATTTCTTGGAGCGAGGTTCACCCTTCCTTCAATTACACGAATAGCTCGATCAAATGCCTCGGAATTTGTTTTAATTATGGGCTCGACCGACTTCGACGAAAAGAAGAGAGTGAATAATGCAGCCGGATTCCACGTTCGTTTCTCAATCGCTTCAAGCGAACGGCCAAGATCTACAGTAAATCCGGACTTCTCGGCAGGAAGCGAATACTCTCGTTTCTCAATGAGAAGTGGAACATCACCGGTAATTTCATCTTTTCGCTCGATGGATACTTTTTGGATGGCCTGATCGATTGCCAGCTTAGAAACGTCAACGCCAAGAAGTTTGGTCTTTGGTGGAATGGTTGGACCAACTGCAAACCAAAGCGCTACCCAGAGCGCGGCGAGCGCGGCAATTGCGCTTAACCCAACCAGCGCGTAGCGATAGCTCTTTTTCATAAGCCCTTCATTTAATCGTCAAATCCTCGACCAAATACTTACTAACACAAGGAGGAACCCTACGGCCAAGAAAGTATCTCCTGGGCCATTGGCCATGATTAATAGCTCTTCGCCGTTACCGAAAGTCGCTCCACGTAGCGCTACCGCGCTCCAGCCCAGCAAGAACCAGATTCTGATTCCGCGACGACCAAACCGCACTCCTAAAATTTTGGAAGCCGACATCGCACCTAAGAGAGCAACGAGGAGGCCACCAGGAAACCAGCCGATGGATAAGTTATGTACTAGTACGCCCGCACCACCAATAAGGGCTCCGGTTGCAATGCCAACGAAATTTTCAACGATTCGTCTCATCAAGAACTCACAGGATAATTCCTGAAAAGAGATCGCTCTCGTGGCCATCGCCATTTACATCTGGCCCAGCCGCGCCCCTAACTCGTGTGTAGTACTCATATCCAAAGACCTGCATTCCCAAAAGATTAGAAAGTGCAAAGAATGGACCATCGACAGCAATTTGTGTGCGATGAGCCTTCATTGCATCCTTTTTCTTCTCTACATATTCATTTCCATCAATCACTGCATGCACGAACGAGTCATCTTTTGCAAATGGAATATCGTCGATGGATTCAGCGCCGAAGAAATCTGAGCCAATCTCTCGCATTGCGTCCATCCCTTGTTGAACTACAGACTTAGGCATGACATTCCAATAAATTTTCGGTATTGACCACCCTCGCTCTCCACTCAAATCCGCTGCTCTCATTGCAATTCGATGCGCTTGAATATGATCGGGATGCCCATACCCGCCAAATTCATCGTAAGTAATAAGAACGTGCGGCTTAAATTCGAGGATATAGCTAGTTAATAATTCAGCTCCCTCATCAACCGAGGAGCTCCAGAAAACATCTGGCCGAGAATTTTGTGGCGCCCCCATCATGCCGCTATCTCGAAAGCGCATCTTTGGAGCGCCAAGAAACCAATGTCTCGCGACACCTAACGCCTGCAACGCATGAATTAGTTCCTGCTCACGGATCTCAGCAAGGCGATCCTCTTTGTCACTTGCTGCATCTGCTAATTCAGGGAGCAATATCTCACCCTCTTCGCCGCGGGTGCACGTTACAAGAGCAACGTCGAAGCCTTCGTGAGCATATTTCGCCATTGTTGCGCCATTATTGATGCTCTCATCATCTGGATGGGCATGGACCAACAGCAGACGACCCCGTGTTGGTTGAGCCGATGTACTAGATGCAGGCATGGATGAAAGGGTACGGTGAATTCCTATGTCCGACACATCGCAACTCTCATTCCCGCGCCACTCAGCAAAGACTCTGAGATTTACCCTTGGTGCGCCTCGGACCTTCACGCTCTCTCCAGATGGCTACCGACTTCTTTTTGTCCGCAGCGCCTCAGGTAGCGACCGGATTGGGCGCCTCTATCAATACGATCTCCGATCGGATGTAGAAGAGTTGCTTGTCGACCCACTCAACCTTCTTGTCGATGGCGAAGAGAAACTCTCCGCGGAGGAACGCGCTCGCCGTGAACGAACCCGCGAGGCAGCCGGTGGCATTACCTCCTACTCGGTGGATAAGAAGTGTGAAGTGGTCGCTTTTGTACTCTCCGGCAAACTTTATTC
>JBEGVX010000054.1:0-3844 GCA_041178105.1 Actinomycetota bacterium | reverse complement strand
GTGGGCGCTTGAGGTCCCAGTGGGAAAACGACCAGCAGGCTTTCAAACTTTTGAAACTTTTCACCCAACTTTTCTCTACGAGTCACTCTGGTGTCTTCTCGTCGCGCTCCTACTCTTGTGGATCTCTAAACAACGGGTGTTGCAAACAGGTGGAATCTTTCTCCTCTACGTTGCCACCTACTCTTTCGGTCGCTTTTGGATAGAGCAGTTACGAATCGATGAGAGTGAAGAGATTTTTGGTCTGCGATTTAATATCTGGGTGAGCTTGTTGCTCTGTGTAGCGGCCACTATCGCAACTATCGATCGGCGAGAGCGCAATCGCGGTATAGCGCGGTATGGCGACTGAGTAACCACCCTCGCATCACGCTAATCTTCTCTTATGTCCCTTGAAGAGGTCTATCGCCGGAATCTAGAACACCGAGCACACCGTTCGGGTTGGTTGCGCGCGGCCGTGTTGGGCGTTAATGATGGCTTAGTTTCAAATGCGAGTTTGATGTTGGGTTTTGTCGCGGCGCAAACGAGTCGGGGAACCGTCATCACTGCCGGATTGGCTGGAATTGCTGCGGGTGCACTCTCTATGGCTGTGGGTGAGTATGTCTCGGTCAGCTCACAAACTGATATCGAAAATGCCGACCGGGAGATAGAACGTCAACACCTTGCCTTAGATCCAGAAGGGGAGCTTCAGGAATTAGCGAAGATTTACGAGGGTCGAGGCGTTCCTGAGAATCTGGCGCGCGAGGTGGCTCAAGCGATGCATGAGCACAACGCCCTTGAAGCGCACCTTCGTGACGAGTTAGGGCAACACGATTTCACAAAAGCTCGACCAATCCAGGCGGCGCTCGCCTCGGCAGCTGCATTTACTGCAGGTGGACTGATCCCAATGATCGGAGTTTTCATCCCCCCAATCATCAATAAAGGGTTGAGTATTGTGCTTGTCACTCTGATTGGCCTTGCGTTGGCCGGCGCCATAGGCGCAGCAATCTCGGGGACCAAGCCGTTCCGGCCGACGGTACGGATACTTATCGGAGGGTCATTGGCGATGGCTATCACATCGGGAATCGGGGCTCTAGTTCACATGAGCGGGCTCTAATCGCTAGTATTTCCCTAGTTAGAGCTGGGCCAACGTCGTCCCAATCCAATTATCTGCTGAAATCACTTGCCTCATTGGCGAAGGTTTTGGGCATTACTTTTATGGGAGGCGTTCGTGGCGATTCATCATTTCTCGGCAATGCCAAGTGCACAGGGTCTTTACGATCCTAACTTAGAGAAAGATGCTTGCGGAGTTGCAATGGTCGCTACCCTCACTGGGCAAGCGCGTCACGACATCGTTTCTCTTGGTTTAACTGCGCTAAGAAATATGGAACATCGCGGCGCTTCTGGTGCAGAACCAGATAGCGGAGATGGCGCAGGAATACTCATTCGCATTCCCGATGCGTTTTTGCGAGAGGTCGCAACTTTTTCGCTACCTGAATTTGGAAGTTATGGCGTAGGCATCGCCTTCTTACCGGCCTCAGAAGAGAAGGCAACTCAGGTAATGACACACTTGGGATCGCTAGCCCGAGAAGAGGGGCTGAAAGTACTTGGTTGGCGCGAGCTGCCCGTCAACTCAACAAAGCTTGGCGTAACGGCGAAATCTGTTATGCCTATCTTCAAGCAACTCTTTCTTGCTGGCGAGCAAGGCGAGAGCGGTTTAGAGCTTGATCGACTTCTTTTCTGTTTTCGCAAGCGCGCAGAACATTCCTCCGAAGTTTATTTTCCTTCGCTCTCCACACAAACTCTTGTGTATAAAGGGATGCTCACAACAGGCCAATTGGAAGAATTTTTCCCAGACCTCTCCGATGAGCGCGTAACCTCTCCTCTGGCCTTAGTGCACTCGCGTTTTTCTACAAATACTTTCCCTTCATGGCCATTGGCCCACCCATATCGATATATCGCACACAATGGCGAGATTAATACAGTCAAGGGCAATAGAAATTGGATGCGCGCACGAGAAGCGCTCTTGGAAAGCGATCTGATTCCGGGGGATATCAAACGCATTTTCCCAATCGTCTCTGAGGGTGGAAGTGATTCAGCCTCATTTGATGAGGTACTCGAACTGCTCTATCTCGGTGGAAGATCTTTACCACATGCCATGCTGATGATGATTCCTGAGGCATGGGAGAACAACTCCACGATGGATAAATCTCGTCGTGACTTCTACGCCTTCCATTCTTCATTGATGGAGCCTTGGGATGGCCCAGCATGTGTGACTTTTACCGATGGTCATCAAGTGGGTGCGGTTCTTGATCGCAACGGTCTTCGCCCATCACGATTCTGGGTCACTGACGAAGGACTCGTCGTTCTCGCCAGCGAAGTCGGAGTGCTCGACATTCCGCAAAGTTCAGTAGTTCGTAAAGGTCGTTTGCAACCAGGAAAGATGTTCCTTGTCGATCTTAAAGAGGGTCGAATCATCGAAGATGAAGAGATCAAATCGACGCTCGCAAAGAGCGCAAATTTCGGTGAGTGGGTAGCAGAGGGAATTGTCAGACTTGAAGATCTTCCTGCCCGCGAACATATTGTCTATCCACACGCATCGGTAATTCGTCGACAGCGCGCCTTTGGTTATACCGAGGAAGAGCTGCGAATTCTCCTTACACCAATGGCCCGCTCTGGTTTGGAACCACTCGGTTCCATGGGAACAGATTCTCCAATTGCAGCGCTATCTAATAAACCGCGCTTGCTCTTTGATTACTTCACGCAGTTATTTGCGCAAGTTACCAACCCACCATTGGATGCAATTCGTGAGGAGCTAGTTACGAGCTTAACGGCAACGATTGGTCCGGAGCATAATATTTTGGAACCTGGCCCCAAATCGTGCCAGCAGATACTTCTGCCTTTTCCGGTAATCGACAATGATGAACTTGCAAAAATCATCCACGTTAATGCGGATAAAACACAGAGTGGATTTGCGCCACATGTTGTTCGCGGTCTCTTCTCTGTTGCTGAAGGAGGCGCAGGCTTAGCGTCGAGAATCAAGGAGTTGCAGGTCGAGGCCAGTCGAGCGATTGAAAATGGCGCCCGAATAATTGTCCTCTCTGATCGTGATGGCGATGCCGATAACGCCCCAATACCTTCGCTTCTTCTTACCGCCGCCATCCATCATCACCTCATCCGCGAGCAGCGGCGGACTCAGGTCGGCTTAGTTGTTGAGGCTGGCGATGTTCGCGAGGTGCATCATGTCGCTCTCTTACTTGGATATGGCGCTGCTGCAGTCAATCCCTATCTTGCTATGGAGAGCGTCGAGGATCTTGTCCATCAAGGTGTTATCACCAATATCTCTCCTGAGAAAGCTGTCCGCAATTTAATTAAAGCCCTCGGTAAAGGCGTCTTGAAAGTTATGTCCAAGATGGGAATCTCCACAATCGCTTCCTACACAGGCGCTCAAGTATTCGAAGCAATTGGACTCTCTCAACAGGTAGTCGATGAGTACTTCACAGGCACCACATCCCGTTTAGGTGGCATTGGAATCGATGTGATTGCTAGCGAAGCAATCGCGCGCCACCAAATTGCTTATCCACCTGGGGGCGAGATTCCTGGCACAAAGAAATTGCCAACCGGTGGTGAGTATCAATGGCGCCGCGATGGAGAACCGCATCTCTTCGATCCAGAGACCGTCTTTTTACTTCAGCATTCAACGCGTAACCGAAAATTTGAGATTTTCAAGAAGTACACCGACATGGTCAATAATCGTTCAAAAGATTTAATGACATTACGCGGCCTCTTTGAATTTAAGTCAGATCGAAAGGCTATCCCTATCGAAGAAGTCGAACCGGTAAGTGAAATCGTTAAGCGATTCTCGACCGGA
>JBEGVX010000053.1:0-7009 GCA_041178105.1 Actinomycetota bacterium | reverse complement strand
TCATGGAAGATTTCTATTACGCAGGTGGCATTCCAGCGGTCATGACTGAACTTGGCGATTTAATTCACCGTGATCACATCACAGTTACGGGTAAGACCGTCGCAGAGAATATTGCTGGTGTAAAAAATTGGAATCGCGAAGTTATCACCTCTGTCGCGGAACCGTTCCAGAAGCCAGGCGGAGCAACTGCAGTTCTCTATGGCTCACTTGCACCTAACGGAGCAGTTATCAAGGTATCTGCTGCATCACCGCATCTTCTTAAGCACCGCGGTAAGGCTCTGGTCTACTCCGCAATTGAAGATTATGTTGAGGATGCAGATCGTGATGATTTCATCGTTGATGAGAATGACATTCTCGTGATTCAAAATGCTGGTCCAAAGGGCTACCCAGGGTTCCCCGAGGTAGCGAATGCTTCAATGCCGAAGTCACTGCTTGCTAAGGGAATTACCGACATGATTCGTATCTCCGATGCGCGAATGAGCGGTACCGCCTATGGCACTGTGGTCTTACACGTTTCTCCAGAGGCTGCAGTTGGTGGACCACTTGCGCTAGTAGAGACTGGCGATGAGATCGAAATGGATGTTCCTAATCGACGCCTTGATCTATTGGTCGCGCCCGAAGTTTTGGAAGAGCGGAAGAAAAAATGGGTTGCTCCCACCTCACCCGAACCACGCGGTTGGGTCAAGCTCTACTTCGATCACGTCAACCAATCTCACCAAGGCGCAGACCTTGACTTCCTTGTGGGAAGTTCTGGTAACTGGGTCGGTCGACACTCGCATTAAATTAACGATATGAGCACCCAGCCAACCTCCTCGCGAAACCTCGCGTTGGAGTTGGTGCGAGTTACAGAGACCGCTGCCATCGCAGCCTCGCGCTGGATTGGCATGGGTGAGAAAAACCTCGCTGATAAGGCGGCGGTTGATGCGATGCGGCGAATGATCTCCTCCGTTTCCATGAACGGAGTAGTTGTCATTGGTGAAGGCGAAAAAGATGAAGCGCCCATGCTCTTTAATGGCGAGCAAGTTGGTGATGGCACTGGTCCTGCCTGTGATGTTGCGGTAGATCCCATTGATGGAACAACGCTCACTGCAAAAGGTATGAATAATGCGATTAGCGTTATTGCCGTTGCGCCGCGTGGCGCCATGTTTGATCCATCAGCCGTCTTCTATATGAATAAATTAGTAGTCGGGCCAGAGGCAGCTGGCGTAATCGATATTAAAAAGAGTACTGGTGAGAATCTTCGAGCAATCGCTAGTGCAAAGAAAGTGCCGGTGAGCTCATTGACCGTGGTCTTATTAGATCGCCCGCGACATGATCAACTCGTTGCAGATATTCGGTCTGCTGGAGCGCGGATCAAATTCATCACCGATGGCGATGTGGCAGGCGCAGTTATGGCCGCTCGCCCAGAGACTGGCATCGACGTTCTAATGGGCATTGGTGGCACTCCTGAGGGAATTATCGCTGCCTGCGCGATGAAATGTATGGGGGGAGAGATTCAAGGCATCCTCCATCCTCGCTCCGATGAAGAGCGTGCAGCTGCCGACAAAGCAGGTTTGGATCTCAATCGCGTGTACCGAACGAACGACTTGGTCTCTGGCGACGATCACTTCTTTGCAGCAACAGGAATTACCGATGGCGAATTGCTTCGAGGCATCCGGTTTAGCGAGTCCGGCATGCGCAGCCAATCGATAGTGATGCGAAGCAAGTCGCGGACTATTCGTGTTATTGATACTGAACACCCTCTCGAGCGAATGAACTAGGAGCGAGTAATCATGGCCAAACCAGCAATTGAACATTTCTTCTCTAAAGGAGCGCCAAATCCAGGAGGCGCTTATTCCCATGGCGTCGTGGCCAATGGATTCCTCTACACCTGCGGGATGGGGCCAGCCGACCCAGTGACCAATAAAGTTGAAGTTGAAGGGATTGAGGAACAGACCAGGCAGGTATTAAAAAATTTGCAGGCAATTCTGGCTGAGAAAGGTGCCACGCTCGATCAGGTTGTCAAGGTCACTACCCATTTGCAACATGTCAATCGTGATTTTGCTGCTTACAACAAGGTGTATCAGGAATTTTTTACCGCGCCTTTTCCAGTACGAACGACAGTCGGTTCAGATTTAGCAAACATTTTGGTGGAAATTGATTTTGTTGTTGCCCTGTAGTTTCTCGTACCGAAGGAGTTTTTGATGAGTGATATCGCAGGAAAGAAAGTTGTCATCACTGGTGCTGGACGAGGCATAGGTCGCGAGATGGCGCTTCGTGCAACTGCAGATGGCGCGATTGTGGCCCTTATTGAAATCGATCCAAATACCCTGGCTAAGACTTTGAGCGATATCCATGAAAAAGGTGGTAAAGCGTACGGATATCAACTGGATCTCGGAGATGAGCAAGCGGTAAAAAGTACCTTCAACAAAATCTCCCAAGACATAGGGGAGATGGATGTACTCGTGAATAATGCGATGGTCCATGAAGCGGAAGCGCTCCACGAAACTTCGCTCGAATCATGGAATAACTCGCTAAAGATCACGCTCACTGGAGCTTTCCTCTGTATTAGAGAAGTGTTACCGATGTTTATGAAACGCAAGCGCGGCAATATCATCAATATCGGAACAGTAAATGCAAAGGGAATGTTTGGTAGCGACGCATATTCCGTTGCAAAAGCTGGCGTGCACCAAATGACGCGCTCAGTGGCAGTTCGCTACGGTGAATATGGCGTGCGTTGCAACACTGTTGTGCCAGGAACTATCGCAACAGAGGCATGGATTGAACGAGCGAAAGCAAATCCACAAGTCTTTGAAGATCTCAAACCGTGGTATCCGATGGGTCGAGTCGGCACCCCGAAGGACATAACAGAGATGGTTCTATTTTTAATTTCGGATCGTTCTGAATGGATTTCTGGAGCCGAGCTAGTCGTAGATGGTGGCTTGCTTGCGGGCTATACCCCGATGTTTAACACGATTGAAGGACGTAAACCTTGAGCACCTTCGTTATTCGTGGCGGAAGCGTTATCGATGGAAGTGAACGGCCAGCGGTAAAGGCTGATCTACAAGTCATCGATGGTGTCATTGCAACAGTGGGTGATGTTCTCAAGGGCGACGAGCGCGGAAAAGTTATCGATGGTTCTGAGTTAACAATTACTCCAGGTTTCATTGATATGCATGCCCACTCTGATCTTGCAGTGATTTCCGATAATGAGCATTTAGCGAAAGTTACTCAAGGAGTCACTTTAGAAGTCGTGGGTCAAGATGGGTTGAGTTACGCACCTACTAATGAGCAAACGCAACAAGAGATTCGCGAACAGCTTTTCGGTTGGAATGGAAACCCAACTAACATCAATTGGAGTTTCAAATCAATCGCTGAGTATTTAACCTACGTAGATAAAGGGGCAGCGGTCAATGTTGCCTATCTGATTCCTCATGGAAACGTTCGAATGCTCGTCAAGGGTAGTGAGCCGGGGCTTGCTACACCTGCAGAGCTAACTGCGATGCAGGCGATTGTCGAAGAGGGAATGAAAGAGGGCGCAGTTGGACTCTCGGCAGGTTTGACTTACACCCCTGCGATGTATGCCGATGACAATGAATTGGTAGCGCTCAACTCAGTCGTTGCGAAATTTGGTGGGTACTACGCGCCGCATCATCGAAATTATGGACGAGATTTTCTCACCGCAGTTGGTGATTGCATAGAGATTGCAAAAGCTTCAAAGGCCGCGCTTCATTTAACGCATTGCCATATGAGTTCGCCACAATTTCATGGCCGAACCGACCTGCTCTTTGATCTGATCGCGCAAGGTGAGCGAGCGGGCGCGGACATTACTTTAGATACATACCCATACCTTGCGGGAATGACTTATCTACATGCGCTGCTACCTTCGTGGGTGCAAGCCGGCGGTATAGAGACGATGCGGATGCGACTTCGCGAGCCTGAGGTAAGGAAGAAAGTCATCCATGAATTGATGGTCACTGGTTCTGATGGTGCACATGGAAATACTCTTAATTTCGAAACCATCGTCATTGCTGGCGTTGAGAAATCTCTTGAACTCGTTGGTATGCGATTTGATGAAGCAGCAAAACGAGCCGGAAAAGATCCAGTCGAGTTTTATCTAGATTTTCTTGATTCGGAAAATTACAAAGTTTCAGCAGTGCTCCATGGTGGCCATGAACCGAATGTTCGAGCAATCATGCAACATCCACAGCACATGGTCGGCAGCGATGGAATTTTGGTTGGCAATCGCCCGCACCCACGCGGGTATGGCACATTTGCGCGTTACCTTGGCGTCTACGGCAGAGATGAAGGCGTACTCACCTTCGAAGGCGCTGTAGCAAGAATGACTGGCCGACCAGCAAAACGATTGGCGCTTACCGATCGCGGATTAATCAAAAAAGGCTATCGAGCAGATTTAGTCTTGTTGCACCGCGAATCAGTCATTGACCAATCGACATATGAATCGCCGCGCACACCGGCAACAGGTTTTGTGCACGTTTGGATAGACGGAACAGCAACGTTGTGGTACGGCGCTCGAACAGATAACCTTCCAGGACGAGCAGTACGAAATTCCCGGAATAAATAATTTAACGAGAGGTTCTGTCGTCATGGAAGTTGGTCGCGTAGACGGTAATCGTCCTTGGGCTCCAATAGTGGGTTACTCCCGCGCAGTACGAATGGGAAATTTAATTGAAGTGAGTGGGACAAGCGCGACTACTCGCGATGGTCAGGTGATGCATCCAAATGATGCCTATGGCCAGATGAAGTACATCCTCACGGAGATTGAAAAAGCAGTGAAAGAATTGGGCGCGACGTATCAGAACACCATTCGTACCCGAGTCTTTCTCACAAATATCGAAGATTGGCCTGGAGTGGCAAAAGCGCACGGAGAGTTCTTTGCCGACATACTTCCAGCCTGTTCATTTGTAGAGATCAGCCGCTTGATGTTGCCCGAACTCTGCGTTGAGGTAGAAGCAACGCTCTGGGTCGAATAATTTATATATAGAGACGGGGGAGTTTTACGATGGCAGAGCACTCAACAGTAATCATCACTGGTGGCGGTAGCGGAATTGGTTTAGCCACTGCCGAGCGGCTTTTAACAGATTGGCCTAATGTAAAAGTAGTCTCCGCCGATTTAAAGGTAGGTGGCTTTGAGGAGTTTGCGAAGAAATTCCCCGGGCGCGCCCTCTTTATTGAGTCGGTGATTACTACCGCTCCAGGGGCTGCTGAGGTCGTTGAGAAAACACTCGCATGGGCTGGCGATATCTCTGGCCTAGTCTGCTGTGCAGGCAATAGCACCAACCATGCAAGCCTTGATATGACGCCGGAGCAATGGCGCGAGGTTCTTGATGTGCACCTCGATGGCCATTTCTTTATGAATCAAGCGGTTGCGCGTTACCTTGTGAGCACAGGCAAATCAGGCGCCTTCGTGAACTTCTCTTCACTGGCACATAACTTTGGCTGGCCACGTCGTTTGCCTTATTCAGTGGCTAAATCGGGAATCGATGCAATTACGCGCACACTCGCCGTTGAATGGGCTGAGTATGGGATTCGAATTAACGCGATCGCTCCCGGATATATCAACACGCCACTAGTTGTTAATGCAACCAAGAATGGCTATTTAGATCCCTCAATTCAAGGCATGCACGCCATGAATCGCTTTGGTGAGCCAGACGAGATTGCCCGCGGCGTTAAATTCTTACTATCAGATGATGCTAGTTACATCACTGGTGAGATTTTGACAATTGATGGCGGCTTCACGCCCAAGCGCATTCCCTGGATTAAGAAGTAATAGCGTTCTTTATCCACGTTAAGTCACGCGGGCGCATTGCATCAAGTAAGTAGAAATCAATATCGGCAATTCCAGCTGACTTTAGCCGGGCAACCTTCTCAATCAACGAACGCTCACTCTGGTTATCTGGAAATGTCGGGCGCAAGATTGCCGTGATGTCACTAGTTACCAACTTCCGGTAATTCTCGCCTACCTGCGCTACCTCATCGGCAGTGGTTCGGTAAATAAGTGGCTCGTAGATATCAACCACCTGATCTATCAGTGCGTTATTTATCCCTACCTGCCAACTCTTTGCCAGCGGCTCGTTCGCAGAGCCAGGTAGCAGCGGCGCTTGATCGACAAATTTCGTTTTTACGCCAGATTCTGCAGCAATTATTTGTACCTCACGATATCGAGCAGCAATCGTCTCCTCCCGCGAAGTGAGATAGTCAAGGATTTCAGCGCCGACTATTTCGGCAAGGTTCTCTTTCGTGAGTGGGGTATCTTGCCATGGATCGCGATCATCGAGGAATGGTTGAAGTAGTGCAGCGACTTTATTTTTTAATCTCAAGCCATCACCTGAAAAGTTTTCAATACACGATGCGCAGAAACAGAGCGAGAAGAGAAAGGCAGTTATCTCACCCATCTCCAGAAAGAATCGTTCATGATGCTCACCATGGTGGGCGCCATGGAAGTGGAGCGACTCAATCGCAAGGCTTGTTATACCTCGCGAGCAGAGATCTGAAGTTAACCCAGCGATATACCCGGCAACCATGGGGCTACTTGGGCAGAGCTCAGAGAGAAAGCGATTACCGAAACAATTAGTGACCGTCACTTCTGGGTGACGAAAGCCAATCGCTGAATTATGCATGAAAACGGCCCAAGCATTTATCTCAAAGCTCTCCGTACTTGCGGCGGCCAACACTTCATCGAGCATTTGATTATCAGTTAAGCAATCAGAGGGATGAGGCGTAATTGCACCACTCGGATAGTGCGAGAGATCAGGTTTGTAGTAGTGAAAACCATCTGCAAGGTATTCAAGCGCTGGGCCTTGGCGAAGGAGAAAATCACGGCTCGCGTGGTAATTGAGCGCGAGGTTTATTCCAGTAAGGCCAACATCCTTTAATTGCGGAATTACCGCTGCAGCGCGCTCACGAAAGAAGCTATAGGGAAAAGTAAAGGCGTTGTGACGCCCCATTCTTACTTCACGCTACCGGCGGTGAGCCCGCTCACGAGATATTTCTCAATGAAGATAAAGAG
>JBEGVX010000052.1:0-3263 GCA_041178105.1 Actinomycetota bacterium | reverse complement strand
TTGAAGAAGTGATCAACCTTGGAAAGAGCGATGATTTCATCGGCAAAATGAAAGTAAGCGCGCTAATCGAATCGCTACCTGGGGTTGGCAAAGTACGCGCATTGGCTGTAATGGAGAAGGTTGGGATTGCCGCAAGCCGGCGAATTAAAGGGTTAGGAATTCATCAAACACGTGATTTATTGGCGGAGTTCCAACTACGCTAAGCGCGTGGATTTGATTGTGCTCTCTGGCCCCGGCGGCGTGGGAAAGTCGACAGTATCTGAGTATCTCCGGCGAAATTGTCCTGACATTTGGGTAAGCGTCTCTGCGACCACAAGAAGCCCGCGCTCTGGTGAAGTTGATGGAGTGGATTATTTCTTTCAGACCGAATCAGAATTTAAGGCGCGCATAGAGCGAGGAGATTTTCTCGAGTGGGCTCATTTTGCTGGAAACTATTACGGCACTCCCAAAGCGGCGGTGGCCGAGCAGATAGCGGCTGGGAAATCTGTCCTCTTGGAAATCGAGATATCGGGAGCGCGACAAGTTCGTGCTGCCAGCCAGCTGGCATATCTGGTCTTTCTAGCGCCCCCTTCGATCGCCGAACTCGAGCGACGCCTGCTCGGCCGGGGGACGGAGACGCCAGAGCGAGCCGCGAAACGGCTGGAGTTGGCCCAAGAAGAGCTGGCGGAGAGCCACTGGTTTGATGAGATTCTGGTCAATACCTCAGTCGAAGAGGTAGCCGCCAGACTGATAACCTTGGCCTCTCAAGCGCGCTAGCTCCACCCGAGAGCAAGGAAGGCGCTATTTCTGGAGGCAGAGCAATGATCCAAAGCGACGGTATTACCAACCCGCCAATCGATGACCTGCTTGCTAAAAGTGGTTCCAAGTACAGCCTTGTCCTCTTCTCTGCAAAACGAGCACGACAGATAAATGCTTACTACTCGCAGTTGAGTGAAGGCTTGCTTGAATATGTTGGACCTTTGGTGGAAACGCATGTCCACGAAAAACCACTCTCGATCGCTCTTCGTGAAATCAATGGCGGTCTGTTAACTCTCGAATCACTAGAGAATCAAGAGAGCGTTGTGGCGTCCGAGAAAGCTTAACTCGGCCACTTCTGCAATTTTCTTTATGTTCCCCAGGAAAGTTACGTTGGGCGTTACCGGGGGCATCGCTGCATATAAATCCTGCGAACTTCTACGGCGCTTGCTCGATCGCGGCGCTGACGTTGAGGTAGTACCAACAGAAAGCGCACTTCGTTTTGTTGGAACGGCAACGTGGGAAGCCCTCTCTGGAAAACGCGTTCGTTCTTCATTATGGGAAGATGTCGCTTCCGGTGCTCATATTGAATTAGCGCGGTCCACCGAGTTACTCCTCATTGCTCCGGCAACGGCAGATTTTCTAGCACGCCTTGCTCAGGGACGAAGTGATGACCTACTGAGCGCAACAGCGCTTACTGTTCAGTCACCAATAGTCATTATCCCCGCGATGCATCATCAAATGTGGCGCAATGCTGCAACGCAGCAAAATGTAGCGACGTTGCGTGAGCGCGGATTTCTGATCATGGAGCCCTCTGATGGGCCACTGAATAATGGTGATGTTGGCGTTGGTCGATTTCCAGAAATCTTTGAGATTTTTGATTTCCTTGGGAATCACAATCTTCTGCGCAGTGACTTAATCGGTAAAACGGTGGTGGTTACTGCCGGTGGCACTCGAGAGATGATTGATCCCGTTCGTTTCATTGGGAATTTATCATCCGGGAAACAGGGGATTGCCCTTGCTCGTGCAGCTGCAGCACGCGGGGCACAGGTCACGCTTATTGCCGCCAATATTTCGGCTGCACTATTACCAAGAGATAAATCCATTTCCATTATTGAAGTTAATTCAACGGCAGATCTTGCGAGAGAGTTAGCAACCATCTCATCATTTGACTTGCTCTTCATGGCAGCCGCGGTCTCCGATTACCGAGTTGCGCAAGAGAGTGCGTCGAAGATTAAAAAATCAGGGCAAAACCTTGCGCTTGAACTGGTCGAGAATCCAGATGTTCTCGCTAATTTCGCGTTAAGCCATCGTACGCAGGCTGAACAGAATAGGAAACGTGGCGGAATCATTGTCGGATTTGCCGCAGAAAGCTCATCGGATCTTGGACAGGCGACTGAGAAGCTTGCCCGCAAAGGAGTCGATTATCTCTTTGTGAATGACATCTCAAATCAATTAGTTTTTAATGCCCCCTCCAACGGAGGTACCTTGCTTGCCTCGAATGGAAAAACCCACTCCTTTGAATATCAAAGCAAAGACACGCTTAGCGATGCGCTCTTGGATGAGGTCGTAAAGGCGCTAGGTTAGCCCCGTGTCAAAACGACTATTTACCTCAGAATCAGTAACAGAGGGCCATCCAGACAAGATGGCCGATCAAATTTCCGATTCAATACTTGATGCGTTTTTACAGGAAGATTCCAAGAGCAGAGTTGCTGTTGAAACTCTGCTAACAACGGGACAAGTCCATGTTGCGGGTGAAGTAACCACCACTGCTAACCCAGACTTGATGTCTTTGATTCGGTCAGTAATTCTAGATATCGGTTACAACAGCAGCGAGCGGGGCTTCGATGGAAACTCCTGCGGTATCAGCCTCTCTTTGGGTAAACAGTCACCTGATATTGCTCAAGGCGTCGATCTCGCCATAGAGGAGAGAAGAGCAGAGTCCAGTGATCCACTCGATAGGCAAGGAGCCGGAGATCAAGGTTTGATGTTCGGGTACGCAAGTGATGAAACTCCTGAGTTAATGCCGCTGCCAATAGCTATTGCCCATGCGCTCTCTCATGAACTAATGAAAGTTCGAAAAGCTGGCGTTCTCAACTATTTACGACCAGATGCCAAAACTCAAGTTACGGTTGAATACCAAGGCGCTGTTGCTCAGCGTTTGGATACTTTGGTTATTTCAACCCAACACGATCCCGATGTAGATCTAGAGAAAACGCTTCCATCCGATCTCAAGAAGCATGTCATTGATTCGGTTCTCTCTCGATATGAACTCTCTACAGAAGGAATGCGAATTTTAGTAAACCCCACCGGGCGTTTTGTCTTAGGTGGACCCATGGGTGACGCTGGATTAACGGGGCGGAAAATAATCGTCGATTCCTATGGCGGAATGGCGCGCCATGGTGGCGGAGCATTTAGTGGAAAAGATCCTTCAAAAGTAGATCGCTCAGCAGCCTATGCGATGCGTTGGGTAGCCAAGAACATCGTTGCTGCGGGCTTAGCTAAACGCTGTGAAGTCCAAGTGGCTT
>JBEGVX010000051.1:0-4051 GCA_041178105.1 Actinomycetota bacterium | reverse complement strand
TAGATTTTCGCGTGCGCTCATAGTGCGCAATCCTATTGATTTTCTGGTCGGTAGATAACAAGCGACTTTGGTGGATTTTCGGCTAAAAGCGCATCCACTTCGTGGCGGAGCTTGGCTACTTCGTTATCAAGGCGAGCAACCGTCTCTTCTAACTCCATAATTCGAGCTATTCCTGCCAGATTTATTCCGTCATTGGTCAGTTTTGCGATGCTGCGGAGTAAGACGATGTCACGGAGTGAATAACGTCGACCCCGACCACTTGATCGCCCTGGTGAGACCAATCCCAATCGGTCATATTGACGGAGGGTCTGTGGATGCATCCCCGATAACTCAGCAGCAACAGAAATGACATAGACAGGAGTTTCATCTCCTAACTCTTTGCCCTTACTGAGCTCTTCGTCGCTCACGATTGCGCTCGCTTTCGGAACTCGCTTCGCGGATCAGCATCTTTACTCTCTGCTTGATAGCTCTCGAGCGCCTTTTTTGCTTTGCCATCTACTCGTTGTGGCACCGCTACTTCAATTGTGACTAACAGGTCTCCGCTCGAACCATCTTTGCGCGCGATGCCTCGCCCTTTTATGCGCAGAACTTTTCCATTGGCAGTTCCCGCAGCTAATCGAAGCGTCACCTCTTCACCCGAGAGCGTTGGGACTGAGACATCTGCACCGAGCGCTGCTTCAGGAAAGGTCACTGGCAGTACGAGGTGAATGTTGTCATCGCGCCGCGAAAAAATTGGATGGCCAGAAACATTGACAGTTATGTAGAGATCTCCAGGTCCTGCTTCACCTTGTGCGCCTTTGCCGCGCACGCGAATTCGTGCACCATCTTGTACTCCAGCAGGAATCTTCGTCGTGACTGGTCCACTTGGTGAGTTAAATGTGAGCTGGGTTCCGTTGATGGATTCACGAAAAGAGATAGTTGCTTGGGCTTGCATATCTGCGCCACGCCGGGGGCCGCGTTGACCACCAAAAAGATTGCCGAAGATATCTCCTAAATCGCCAAATCCGCCGGATGAGAAATTTCCTTGGAAACCACCGTTTGGAATGCCGCCCTGTTGATAGAGCGCACGGGCTTGATCGTATTCTGCACGCTTCTTATCGTCGGAGAGAATGTCATAAGCCTCTGAAACTGCTTTAAATCTCTCCTCTAACGTTTTGTCACCTTTAGTTTTATCCGGATGAAGTTCGCGAGCTAATTTGCGATAGCGCTTTTTAATCGCCTCACCATCAGCGCCTTTCTCAACGCCAAGGATGCTGTAGTAATCCTTTTCGTAGAGATCTTTCGCAGCCATCTTTACTCCGGATCTGTTACTGCTACCCGAGCAGGGCGAAGCACGCGTTCTTTTAACCTATATCCTGGTTGAAGTATTTGAGTAGCCGTAGCTGTACTTACCTCGTTAGATGTTAAGTGCATGAGAGCTTCATGGATTTGTGGATCAAAGGCAGCGCCAGCTTCACCGAATTTAGTTAGACCTAACTTCTCAACTGTTCGCTCAATTTGTTCAGCTACAGATTTAAATCCACCCTCTAGCTCGCCATGTTCGCGAGCACGATCTAAATCATCAAGCACTGGCAGCAATTCGCTCAGAACTGCGGCGAGCGCTAATTCACTGGCAAGGGCGCGATCTCGATCTACTCGCTTCCGATAATTTTGATACTCAGCTTGGAGTCGCTGTAAATCATTGGTGAGCGCAGCAACCGGATCAACGGGAGTTGGCTCTACAACAGGGCTAGCGCCCTCGGAATTAACTTCCGGGGCGCTCTCCTCTGTGGCTACTGAAGTATTTTCAGCAGAGTTTTCATTGCTCATTTCTCTTCAACGATCTCCGCGTCTTCGACACCATCTTCTGCTGGTGCCGCTGAAGCTCCAGCTGCTGCGTTTGCCTCGTAAAGCGCTGCGCCAAGAGTTTGGCTAATCGTTGCGACCTTCTCCGTTGCGCTCTTAATGGCAGCGGTGTCGGTGCCTTCAAGAGCCTTCTTAAGATCGGCGAGCGCGCTTTCAACTTCGCTCTTCTTGGTCGCAAGTTCACCCTCGTTGAACTTCTCAGCATTTTCGCTGATGAACTTCTCGGTTTGATAAACGAGTGAATCACCGTTGTTACGAACTTCGGCCTCTTCGCGACGAGCCTTATCCTCTTCAGCGTGTGACTCTGCTTCACGCATCATTCGATCAATCTCATCCTTAGGAAGCGCAGATCCACCGGTGATGGTCATTCGTTGTTCTTTACCAGTGCCAAGATCCTTGGCTGATACGTGGACAATTCCGTTTGCATCGATATCGAAGGTAACTTCAATTTGAGGTACGCCACGTGGGGCTGGTGGTAGACCAGTTAGTTCGAACATTCCAAGCTTCTTGTTGTAAGCGGCCATTTCGCGCTCACCTTGGAAGACCTGAATTTGCACTGCTGGTTGATTGTCATCAGCGGTCGTGAAGATTTCGCTTCGCTTTGTTGGAATCGTGGTATTTCGCTCGATGAGCTTGGTCATGATTCCACCCTTGGTCTCGATACCAAGTGAGAGCGGTGTGACATCAAGAAGGAGTACATCCTTCACTTCACCCTTAAGAACACCCGCTTGAAGCGCAGCTCCGACCGCAACGACCTCATCTGGGTTAACGCCCTTATTTGGCTCGCGTCCTCCGGTGAGCTCTTTCACGAGATCCACTACCGCTGGCATACGGGTGGATCCACCAACAAGAACGACATGATCGATCTTGTTAATTGGGATTCCCGCATCCTTTAGTACGGCCTGGAATGGAACTTTGCATCGATTGAGAAGATCGGCGCTCATCTGTTGGAATTGCGCGCGAGTGATTGTCTCGTCAAGGAAGAGTGGATTTTTCTCTGCATCAACTGTGATGTAGGGAAGATTAATCGATGTTTGTTGTGAAGAAGAGAGTTCAATCTTTGCCTTCTCGGCTGCTTCACGGATACGTTGCATCGCCATCTTATCTTTTGTTAAATCGATACCATTCTTGCTCTTAAAAGTTGTCACTAAGTGATTGACTAATTTCTCATCCCAGTCGTCGCCACCAAGTTGGTTATCACCATTAGTTGCTTTAACTTCGACGATGCCATCGCCAATTTCGAGGAGTGAAACATCGAATGTTCCACCACCAAGATCGAAGACAAGAATTGTCTGTTCCTTGTCGCCCTTATCAAGTCCGTATGCAAGCGCTGCTGCTGTTGGCTCGTTGATAATACGGAGCACATTTAATCCAGCAATCTCGCCAGCTTCTTTTGTAGCTTGACGTTGCGCATCGCTGAAGTATGCGGGAACGGTGATGACAGCGTCAGTAACGGTTTCACCAAGATACGCTTCAGCATCACGCTTTAACTTTTGGAGAACACGTGCGCTAATTTCTTGCGCGGTGTATCCCTTGCCATCAATATCAATTTTCCATGTTGTGCCCATGTGGCGCTTTACGGAGCGAATGGTTCGCTCAACGTTGGTCACAGATTGGCGCTTAGCTACCTCACCCACGAGGACCTCGCCATTCTTTGCAAAGGCAACGATCGACGGGGTCGTCCGTGCGCCTTCTGCGTTAGCGATAACGGTCGGTTCGCCACCTTCTAATACGCTGACAACGCTATTGGTGGTTCCTAGGTCGATACCTACTGCTCTAGCCATATTTCCTTTTCTCCTTTATTTCTTACTGCTGCGCTGGTGGCGCGGGGTCGGCGCTTTGGGCTTTGCCGGGGCGGTAGGTTATCAAAAAACCTGAGCCGCCTCGACTCAACTTTTGGCATATGGGAGAACGCAAGGTTTCCGGGGTTTATTCCCGATGAAGAGCCAGGCGAGCTTTCGTTACGCGCGGGGTGGGAGAACCTTGAGCAGGCGCTGGGCGACATCCAGGACCTCGACCTCGGATTGGCGGGCGGTCATGCCATCACTCACCATTACCCGACAAAAAGGACATGCGACCGCGACTTGTTCGGCCCCAGTCTCTATAGCCTCATCCACTCGATTGAGGTTGATTCGCGAACCAAGCTTCTCTTCCATCCACATTCGACCGCCGCCTGCGCCACAACAGAAAGAGCGCTCTTTGTTCC
>JBEGVX010000050.1:0-3073 GCA_041178105.1 Actinomycetota bacterium | reverse complement strand
CTCCTCCGTGCTCGACCACGAGACAGTGCCAATTACATTTCCTTCATTATCAACAAGTGGCCCACCGCTATTTCCGGCAGAGACATTGGCGGTAATCAACACCTCGGTATCAGTCACGTTTAACACCGTTCCAAATGAAATCGAGCCTTGGTAGGCGTCGGCGCTTCCTGATGTCATCACCCAGTAACCAGGAAACGGCGCACTTTGTGCAAGCTTTAGCGCAGGGACCTTGAGATCTGAAACAAGCACTGCTAAATCATTTTCTTTATCCATCGTAATGATTCGCGCCGAGAAAGCTCTCTTATAGGCTCGTGAAATAGTCAGATACTTTTCTTGGCCGATGCAATCATCGATGACGTGATAATTAGTGATGTAAACCTGTTCGTATTCGCTGTATTGCTCTTCATCGAGAACAACTGCCCACGCTGAACCGATGCCTTCTTTCTTGGGAGCATCGCAGAAGACTGCAACCGTGGAGCGGGATGTGTCATTGACAATTTTGTTTACATCCCGAGGCTGTACGTAACCATCAATCGCTGGATCAGCAATCGAATACTGCTGTGCCGGCGCCCATGCTAAAAAGAATGCCCCCATCGCAAAGGGAGCAGCAACAATGACAAGCAGGGCAATGAACTTATTGGCAGGTGATTCACTCATGTAGCGAGCCTAGAACCCACCACTGACATGAACCTCAAACGCCACTACATCAAATCAGCGCAAGCCTCAGCAGCTTTCTCATTGGCGTAATCCAAGTTTGAACCTGTCTCATCCAACAACTTCGCAGCCTCTTCTTCCAGGCACTTGTTGTATGCCGCAGGATCTGCCTTCACTTCTTCCTTCTCGCCCATGCCACAACCAGTCAGCAAGAGAGCCGAAGCGATGCCCATAACCATCAATATCTTTTTCATCTATGAAGCCTATTCACGCCCCAGCGCTAGTCAATAGGTCCAACATCCCCGACCAATTACATTGCGAGCATTAAAAAGGGCCCCTGGATATCTAAAGTGAAAAGGCCCCAGGATTATCCCAAGGCCTTTTCCGTCACCAGCTCCAGGTGAAATATGAGTTTCCGAGATTTACCAAATCTCAATTTCACCGATGCTTAGAGAAAACTTCCTCCATAGCGAGAAAAGATTAGCATTGAGACATTAATGAGCAGTTACTCTCAGCGACTTATCCACCACAGACAACTACACCGAGTCTCACTCGAAGAGCTGATCCCACATCCCCGACCAATCGCATTGAATACAACCCACATCTGCTTCACTCATGATGCATCCGCCCACAATGTATTTTTCGAAGGGGAAGTCATCACCCGGCATCCCATAGAGAATCTTCTTCAGCCCCACTTGGCCACATTGGGGACAAGTCAAAGTGCGCAGTTGCTTACGACGCCTACGAGATGAGTTCACCCTAGAAAGTTAGCGCCCTCCACTGACATCACCTACGCCCCAAGCTCAAGATCTTCAGTGGCGACTCAAACTTCTAAGCGCCTACTGCTTATGCTTACCAATCTGCTTCAATCTGCGCAGCGCCTTTGGCGTAATCACGCCACCAAATGTTCCTCGCTTCGGAGCTGTCAAGAAACCAATCTCCATCGCATTGCTGACACATTCGCCTACAAATTCTTCAGGCATAACCAATTCATAAGCCAGATCAATCACCGGAATCTTAGAACCTGAGTCGACTACACGGTTATATAACCAGGCGATCTCAAGTAACCAAGGCTCGCTATCGACATCTGGAGTAAGAGTGCGAGCACGCTCTAGTGAGAAATCCATGAGGCAAGACTAGGAGCCACCACTGACAGATGGGTCTCCAAAGCAAAAGACCCGCAGATTTCTCTGCGGGTCTTTTGGGTAGCTCATAAATGCAAGCTGCCCATTGGCTTTGGTGATAAAACGTTAGCACAAGACTTCGAGTTTGAACTCAAAAAGTTTTCCAAGGGCTTCTTCGTTTTCGTAACTCTCAGTAACTTACCAACCACTAAACTCACGCTATGACACTTACCCTCGAGCGTGCCTTGAAGCATATGTCTTGGGCCAACCAAGAAGTTTATAAATTAATCATCGCCCTACCCGATGAAGCCCTCGATGCATATGCAACCGATCCCGAATGGAACGTCGGTGAAATCCTGCGCCACATCGCATCGTCAGCCGGTGGCTACGCCGCACGCCTGAAGGATGTGGAATCTGAGGTATTGGTGCGTCCAACCACCATGCAAGAGCTTCAAGTGATTGCAAAGAAATTACTGTTAAACGATGCCGAACTCCTGAGACTTGCAAATGTTGAAGATGAAAGGATCGCTATCACTCGCGAAGGCAAGACCACCCACTGGATGCGCTCAACGATTGTCACCCAAGCGATTCACCACGCAACCGAGCACCGCGCACAAGCTGTCTCAGCGCTAGAGGCCAAAGGTTTCAAAGCTGTAGACCTCGATGAATTCGATGCCTGGAGCTATGAAATCAACAACAGATAACTAGCAAATGCACCGCATCCGCATCGCAGCACAATTACTACTCGGCGTCATGCTCACGTACGCAGGTATTACTCACTTAACTACCAGCCGTATCGAATTCCAAGCACAAGTACCCACCTGGCTTCCACTCTCACCTGACTTTGTCGTCATCGCATCCGGCGTTGTCGAAATACTCCTCGGCCTCTGCCTGATTTCACTGCAACGCCGCCGCCAAGTAGGTATCGCCACCGCACTCTTTTTCGTCGCCATCTTCCCCGGCAACATCTCGCAATATGTCAATGGAATCGACGCCTTCGGATTAGATACCGACCGCGCCCGCGCAATCAGATTGCTCTTTCAACCACTGCTCGTTCTCTGGGCGCTCTGGGCCACAGAGTTTTGGCTACCCCGTAAAACCACACCACCTGCCACCCAACGCGATGATCTCTAAGTCAGAATTGGGCTGGATTATTGTTCTTGGAACGATGGGCGTGTAGGAGTTCTTAATATGCTCAAGTCTATTTCTTGAAAGTACAATAGCATCTCAACTTGAAATCGTATGTCTTAATTAATTTAGACCACATGACATTCGCCTTTGTCGGCTAATTCAGG
>JBEGVX010000049.1:0-19988 GCA_041178105.1 Actinomycetota bacterium | reverse complement strand
GGCATGAGCGACAACATTCGTCCCTCACTGTATGGAGCGGAATATTCGGCGCTCCTTGCAAATAGAAATTCCAATGCGCCGGCAGCTGATAGTCGGGTAGTTGGAAAACATTGTGAGAGCGGCGATATCGTGATTCGTCAGATCGCACTTCCCAGTGACATCGTGCCCGGTGACATCCTTGCAATTCCAGCCACCGGGGCATATGGCAGGAGCATGGCAAGCAACTACAACCACATCCTCCGCCCGCCAGTTGTTGTGGTCGCTGATGGAACAGCGCGCACCATCATTCGGCGCGAGAAAATCTCCGATTTATTGGCGTTAGAAGAGGGATAACTCGTCGGATTGCTCGCGAGAGAGCGCCTCACGATGGGTCAGTATGGGAGAGTTAGCCAGTGGGAAATGAACCGTTGCAGCGCTCGATATCAGTCGGGCTGCTTGGCGCTGGCTCAGTCGGTAGTTGCGTTGCGGCGCAGTTGGTTGCCGGCCATGACGACCTCGCTGCTCGTGCAGGGGCAAATTTACGGTTAATAGCAGTGGCTATTAATGATGCGAAGAAAGCTCGCCCCGAACTTGAGCGCGCGGGGGTAAAAATCACCACCGATGCCCATGCTGTTGTTAACAATCCAAGTATTGATGTCATTATCGAAGTTATCGGTGGCATCGAACCTGCTCGCACTTTAATTCTCGATGCACTTAACTCGGGCAAATCTGTAGTCACCGCAAATAAGGCGTTACTTGCCCAACATGGTGGAGAACTGTTTGAAGCAGCGGCAAAAAATAACGTTGATCTTTATTTCGAAGCTGCTGTAGCAGGCGCCATTCCAATTATTCGTCCACTACGAGATTCACTTGCAGGCGATCATGTTCTACGAGTCATGGGAATCGTAAACGGAACGACCAACTTCATACTAAGCAAGATGTCTGATAATGGAATCACTTTCGAAGCTGCCTTAAAAGAGGCGCAATCACTTGGATATGCTGAAGCAGACCCAACGGCAGATATCGAAGGTTTTGATGCAGCAGCGAAGGCTTCAATTCTTGCAAGTCTTGCCTTTCATTCTCGAGTAAGTGGCAGCGATGTATATCGCGAGGGAATATCTGGAATTACTGCAGATGTTGTCAAGATTGCTTCGGATATGGAACATGTCGTTAAACTTCTTGCGATTGCCGAATTGACTCCTGATGGAAGAATTGCTGTTCGAGTTCATCCAGCGCTTATTCCAAATACCCATCCACTCGCTGCTGTGCGAAATTCTTTTAATGCAGTTTTCGTCGAGGCAGAAGCTGCAGGAGAGCTAATGTTTTATGGGCGCGGCGCAGGTGGAGCGCCAACAGCATCTGCAGTGCTCGGGGATCTAGTCGCTGTTGCACGACATAAGGTGATTGGCGGGCTAGGGCCGAAGGAGAGCACCTATGCCGAACGTGACATTGCTCCGATGGGACAGACGCTCACTCGATATCTCATTAGATTAAATGTCAACGATCGCCCAGGCGTGCTCGCCTCTGTAGCTAATGTTTTTTCATCTCATGCAGTGTCAATCCAAACAGTTAGGCAAGATGGTCGCGGCGCACAAGCAGAACTCATCGTCGTGACCCACACAGCAACGGATGCTGCGCTTGCTGAAACTGTCGAGGGGCTTCGCAAGCTCGACACTGTTCGCTCCGTTGAAAGCGTGATTCGCGTTGAGGGTGGGAGTAACTGATGTTTGGTAAGAAACAGGCACGTCCATGGCGCGGAGTAATTAATGAGTATCGCCACCGATTGCCAGTCACTTCGAAGACGCCGATAGTCACGCTCAATGAGGGTGGCACTCCATTGGTATATGCATGCGTTCTCTCTGAAATGTTAAATGGTGAGGTCTGGGTCAAAGTAGAAGGCTCGAACCCAACTGGCTCCTTCAAAGATCGCGGCATGACAATGGCGATGAGTAAAGCTGCTGAAGATGGTGCAAAAGTTGTGGTCTGTGCATCAACTGGAAATACCAGCGCAAGCGCTGCTGCATATGCGACTAAAGCGGGGATGATCCCTGCAGTCCTTGTACCACAAGGAAAAATTGCTATGGGCAAATTAGCTCAAGCTGTCATACATGGCGCAAAACTTTTACAAGTAGATGGCAACTTTGATAATTGTTTAACTCTTGCTCGCCAACTAGCAGATAACTATCCAGTTGCTCTGGTGAACTCAGTTAATCCCTATCGTTTACAAGGACAGAAGACCGCAGCATTTGAAATCATCGATACCTTGGGATTTGCGCCCGATATCCACGCCTTGCCAGTCGGAAATGCGGGAAATATCACTGCTTATTGGATGGGCTACCAGGAGTATCACCGCGATCGCATTGCAAAATCTTTACCTCAGATGTGGGGCTATCAAGCAGAGGGAGCGGCCCCGATTGTCCGCGGCGCGATTGTTGAGAAACCCGAGACCATTGCAACGGCGATTCGGATTGGTAATCCAGCTTCGTGGAAAGAGGCCGAGGCTGCCCGTGATCAATCCAATGGACGTATCGAATCCGTTACCGATGAAGAAATTTTGAGCGCATATCGACTCATCGCAGGGCGCGAAGGAATCTTTTGTGAGCCATCTTCAGCTGCTGGACTTGCGGGCTTGCTCAAGGCAAAAGCAGCTGGGCGGTTGCCCAAGGATCAGAAAATCGTTATCACGGTAACGGGTAATGGTTTAAAGGATGTGCAATGGGCGCTCGAAGGCTCGGCAGACCCTATTGTTATACCAGTCTCGCTTGCTGAAGCGGCAAAGGTTTTGGAGTTGTCTTAATGGTCTCTCGTCCGACATTTCGTGCGACACCGGTAACAGTTCGCGTTCCGGCAACAAGTGCAAATCTCGGAGCGGGCTTTGATTGCCTTGGATTAGCTCTTGAAATTTATGATGGTTATGCGGCACAGGTTCTAGACGAACCCGGTTTAGATGTAGAGGTTGCTGGCGAAGGCGCAAAAACGATTCGCACAGATGAAAAGAATTTGGTTATTGCATCGATGAACGCTGCCTTTGATCACATGGGTGGTCGACCACGCGGACTCGCACTTCGTGCGTTGAATGCGATTCCCCACGGGCGGGGGCTGGGCTCTTCATCCAGCGCCATCATTGGTGGATTATTTCTTGCACGCTCCTTAGTTATCTCGGGGAGTGAGCGGTTAACAGATAACGATTTACTAGCGCTTGCAACAGAAATCGAGGGCCATCCTGACAATGTCGCTGCAGCTTTCCATGGCGGTGCAACAATCGCATGGGTTGAAGATGGTTCAGGTAAAGCGATCTCCATTCCGGTAGATCTGCGGATTATGGCAATTGCATTTATCCCATCTAATTCAGGCGAAGTGGCAACGAAGAAAGCTCGTGCGCTTTTGCCTGAGACAATTCCTCACATTGATGCAACGGTGAATATTTCGCGAAGCACACTTATGGTTGAAGCCTTGTCCCGTAAACCAGAGTTACTTTTTGCTGGAACTGAAGATCGAATTCATCAGTTCTATCGCCAGAGCCAAATGCCTAAGAGTTATGAATTGATGATGACTTTGAGAGAAGCAGGCGTTGCTGCATTTATCTCCGGCTCTGGTCCCACCGTTCTTGCTCTCCACGCGGGAAGCATTGCTGATGCACAAGAGATTGCACGGGCCGGTGCAGGGGCGTTCACTAGTCAGATCGTCGGAGTCAGCAGCCAAGGTGCTCATATATATAACGGCTAGTCGCCGCGCCTCTTCTGGTTCGCGCCCAATTCCCTACCGCCAAGCTGAAATTTGCGATTTGCGCTCCACCCACCCTCCGGTGTTACGCTTAGGTCCTCGCTCCGGGATATCTCCCGAATAGGTCGAGATTCTAGAAAAATTAGCAAACCTAAATATCTAGAAATCTGCGCATAATCTCAATTACTTCCCAGTGTTCAGCGAGAGAACCAGAGATTCAGAATCGCTCAAAAAAATCTAACAAAAACCGAAGTAACCCAAATTAACCCAAGCATGATGAATGAGGAATAGTGAGTGAAGTAAGTACTCGAAAGGCAAAGCCAGCTGGCGATCTTTCAGCCATGTTGCTGCCAGAACTTCGCAAAGTCGCCACCCAGTTGGGAATTGAAGGCGCTGCGAAGTTAGCCAAAGGAGATCTAGTCCAGGCAATCGCCGATCTTCAGGCAGCCAATCGCGCCGCCGCGGCAAAAGAGAAAGAGGCGCGTCAACAGGAACGTGACGAGCGTCGAAAAGAGCGGAATCAAAACCGCAATGAGAATTCAAAGCGTTCCCAATCTCATGACGCTAGCGATGATGACGACGATAGCGACTCTGAAGAGTCTGATGAGCGAGACGATCGCGACAATCAGCGCGAGAGCAACTCGAAGGGTTCGCAGTCAAGCGATTCTGAGGAGCGTTCTGGCGATCGTGGGGATCGCAATCGCGACCGCGATAACAGGGGTAATCGTGGCGAGAGAGATAGAGACCGCGACCGAGACCGAGATCGAGATGGCGGCCGACGAGATCGACACCGTGACCGTGGTGACCGTGGTGACCGTGGCGACCGAAATCGCGATCGAGGCGAGCGCGATATGACTATTCGTGAAGATGATGTCTTGATTCCTGTTGGCGGTTTGCTCGACATTCTCGAGAATTATGCGTTTGTCAGAACTGCTGGCTACCTACCAAGTCCAAATGATGTGTATGTATCAATGCAGCAGGTACGCCGCTACTCACTGCGCAAGGGTGATGTCATCACTGGTGCTGTTCGTGAGCCACGCGAGGGTGAACGTCGTGAGAAGTTCAATGCGCTGATTCGTTTGGACACTATCAACGGGATGGATCCAGAAGAGTCACGCGATCGCGTTGAATTTAACAAGCTCACTCCGCTCTATCCGCAAGAGCGGTTACGTCTTGAGACCTTGCCTAACGTGTTAACTACACGGGTAATCGATCTCATCGCACCAATTGGAAAGGGACAACGAGGCTTGATTGTTTCACCACCTAAAGCTGGTAAGACAATGGTCCTCCAATCGATTGCAAATGCAATCACCACGAACAATCCAGAATGTCATTTGATGGTTGTTTTGGTTGATGAGCGTCCTGAAGAAGTTACGGATATGCAACGTTCGGTTAAAGGTGAAGTGATCTCATCAACTTTTGATCGCCCAGCCGAAGACCACACCACTGTTGCGGAACTTGCAATTGAGCGTGCAAAGCGGTTAGTTGAGTTAGGGCACGATGTTGTTGTGCTCCTTGATTCGATTACGCGTCTTGGTCGCGCTTACAACATCGCAGCTCCTGCAAGCGGTCGTATTCTTTCGGGTGGTGTTGATTCGGCAGCGCTCTATCCGCCAAAGAAATTCTTTGGTGCTGCACGTAACATTGAAGATGGCGGTTCACTCACCATTCTTGCAACTGCACTTATCGATACCGGTTCCCGCATGGATGAAGTTATCTTCGAAGAATTCAAGGGCACTGGAAATATGGAGTTGAAGTTAGATCGCCGAATGGCAGATAAGCGAATATTCCCAGCTGTCGATGTTGATGCCTCTGGAACTCGTAAAGAAGAGATTCTCATGGGCGCCGAAGAGCTCAACATTGTCTGGAAATTACGTCGCGTGCTCCATGCGCTCGATCCCCAACAAGCCCTCGAGCTTCTCCTTGAGAAGATGAAGGGAACCAAATCCAACGTCGAGTTCTTGATGCAGGTCCAGAAGACGACGGTTGGACCAGGCTCAGAAGGCGATAAGTAGCCTGTAGTTCCGGCCACTAATCCGGCCAGTAAGCAGGCCACTAATCCGGCCAGAAAGAGTGCGGATTGGCTCTGTTCCAGGGCTATCAGTACCCTTAACCCTCTACACGTTGCTGGCTCACGAAATTGCTCCGGCAGTTTCGACCCAGCGCAATGAAATGGAGTATGACAATGAAAGCTGAGATTCATCCAGAGTATGTCGAGACAAAAGTCTCCTGCTCGTGCGGCGAAGTATTCACCACCCGCTCTACTGCGAAAAGCGGCGCAATTTCCGTTGATGTCTGTTCGGTATGCCACCCGTTCTACACCGGCAAGCAACGAATCCTCGACACTGGTGGACGAGTTGCACGCTTCGAAGAGCGTTTGAAGAAATCAGCTAACAAAAAATAACTTTACTTAAACCGCACCGTTGCCTGCCTGCGCAGGCTGGTGCGGTTTTTTAATTGGAAGGCGAATAGGCAGTGAGTGATCGGAATGATCGGAATGATCGGTTTGCTAGCGCAGATGATCTGGTTGCTGAACATGCAACCATCGAAGCGCAGTTAGCTGATCCAGCAATCCATGGTGATAGCGGTAAAGCACGGCAACTAGGAAAACGTTACGCACAACTTGGCCCAATAGTTGCTGGCTACAAACGTTGGCGTTCTGCCAATGAAGATCTTGCTGCAGCGCGCGAGTTGGCGAAAGAAGATGAGTCGTTTGCCAGCGAGCTTCCTGCATTAGAGAGCGCAGAGGTGGATGCAGCGCAGGCGCTTGAAGAATTGTTACTTCCGCGGGACCCAAATGATGATCGCGATGTGATTATGGAAATTAAGGCGGGTGCGGGTGGAGAAGAGTCTGCGCTCTTTGCAGGTGACTTACTTCGAATGTATTTACGTTACGCAGAAGTTCAAGGATGGAAGGCGGAGATTATTGATGCCACCGAGAGCGATCTTGGTGGCTATAAAGACGTCTCGATTGCCATAAAAAGTAAGGGCGTAGTCGAACCAGGTAGAGCGCCATATGCAAAATTGAAATTTGAGGGTGGAGTTCATCGAGTGCAACGCGTTCCTGAGACGGAATCTCAAGGACGTATTCACACATCCGCAGCGGGTGTATTAGTCCTGCCTGAGGCTGATGAAATTGATGTTGAGTTGAATATGAATGATGTTCGCGTTGATGTCTATCGATCGAGTGGTCCAGGCGGGCAGAGCGTCAACACCACAGATAGCGCGGTGCGTTTGACCCACATTCCAACTGGAATCGTGGTCTCATGTCAGAACGAAAAGAGTCAGCTTCAAAATAAAGAATCAGCCCTGCGCATTTTGCGGGCGCGATTGCTAGCGGCAGCGGTGGAAGCTCAAGAGGCAGCAGCGGCAGCTGAGCGAAAGAGCCAAATTCGGACGGTCGATCGGAGCGAACGAATTCGAACGTATAACTTCCCTGAGAATCGATTGAGTGATCATCGGGTCAATTTCAAAGCGAATAATCTCTCAGTCGTGCTAGATGGTGAATTAGATCCAGTCATCCAAGCGTTAATTGATGCTGATAAGGCAACTCGTTTAGCGGCTGGCTAAATAATTATGAGTGGCGCTCGAAAACTGTTGCAATGGGCAGAACAAGAACTTATCAACGTGAGTTTGGATGCTCCGCTAGATTCTTTAATACTTCTCTCAGAAGCTACTGGACTCTCTCGAACACACGTGCTTTTTCGCGACCATCTCGAACAAGATGAAGAAGAAATGTTCAGGATGTGGATCAACAAAAGAAAAACTGGGGAGCCGATTCAATACATAACCGGTAGAGCATATTTTCGAGAGCTCACTCTTGATGTAGGTCCCGGAGTGCTCATCCCACGACCGGAGAGTGAACAGATTGTCGGCAAGGTTATTTCAATAATTTCCCCGCTAGCAGAACCGCACGTTGTCGATTTGGGAGCGGGTTCCGGCGCACTTGCGCTGAGCATCGCAACCGAAGTACCTCAGGCGAGGGTGACTGCAGTTGAGAAGGAGAGCGCTGCACTTTTTTGGCTCGAACGTAACGTGCGAAAAATTAGCGCTGAATTGGAGCGCGACTTAAAAATCGTACAAGCCGATGTTGCTGATTTCGATGGAGCACATCAATTCGATGCTGTAATTGCTAATCCGCCTTATATCCCAGAGGATGAGGTGCTCCCCGATGAAGTCACTCACTTTGAGCCGCATGTAGCGTTATTTGGTGGATTAGATGGAGTACAGGTGCCGAAGCTTTTTATCGATGCAGCGCTCCGTGCGTTGAAGCCTGGCGGCTATCTTGCCCTCGAACATCATGAGAGCCAATCCGAGGCCATCGGAACAGCCCTTTCTCACTCATTCGATGAAGTAAAACTTCACTATGATTTCAATGGCAGAGCTCGATGGAGTAGTGGAGTGCTCAGGTAATGGCAGAGTTAATGAATATCTCACATCCTGCAGCGATTGATTGTGCGTTGCGAGAAATTAGAGCAGGAAATGTTATTGCGCTTCCACTTGAGAGTGGTTACATCTTTGCAGTCGATGCATTTAATCGTGATGCCGTTAGCGAACTTCATCTTTTAAGAAGCGATCCCCCTGGACAGGCAGCATCGGTAATGATTGGCGATAAAACGCGGATAGTTGGAATCGTTCGCGAACCGTCACCAGCAGCGCAGGCATTAATGGAAAAATTCTGGCCAGGATTGCTCACGCTTTATTTGCGTCCGCACGCTGCGCTGAGTTGGGATCTTGGCGATGAGCGAATTCTCGATCAGATTGCCGTGCGTGTGCCAGAGAATCAATTTGCCTCCCGTTTATTAAACGAGACTGGACCACTTGCTGTGGCAGGCGCCGGACTTGCGGGGCGACCTGCGTTTACCGAGCCCGCGCTGGTGAATGATGTTTTCGGAGCAAATATCTCGCTCATTATTGACGGTGGCGCGGTGACCAATGTGGCGCAGAGCACGGTCGTTGATTGCACGCTCACTCCACCTCGGATTCTGCGGGTTGGGGCGATAGAGCAGGCGAGCCTTCGCCAGGCCTGGCCTGAGATAAGTCAGGATTTGGGCTAGATTTCAGCGGGTTGATACCTGGCGATAGGAGAGCAGATGAGCGCGAAGTATTACGGTGCAAGTTATGAAGCACTCGAGGCTCAAGATCCTGACGTGGCAGCGATACTCATCGCAGAGTTGGAGCGGGAGCGCACCGGGCTTCAATTAATTGCAAGCGAAAACTTCACTTCGCCAGCTGTCCTAGCCGCGCTTGGTTCAACGCTCTCCAATAAATATGCCGAAGGGTATCCAGGTAAGCGTTACTACGGTGGTTGCGAAGAGGTAGATAAGGTCGAAGAACTTGGCATTGCTCGCGCGAAAGAACTTTTTGGTGCGGAGCACGCGAATTTGCAGCCTCATTCAGGAGCGAGCGCCAATATCGCGGTCTATCAAGCATTCACCAAACCAGGTGACACAGTTCTTGCAATGTCACTGCCCCATGGCGGTCATTTGACGCACGGCTCCAAAGTTAATTTTTCTGGTAAGTGGTTCAATGTCGAATCGTATGGCGTTCGCAAAGATACCGAATTGATTGATTACGACGAACTACGTGATTTGGCAATTCGCCATAAACCAAAAATGATCTGTAGCGGTGCCACCGCATATCCAAGCCTTATTGATTTCGAGCGAGTGCGGGAAATCTGCGATGAGGTCGGTTCAATCATGTGGGTTGATGCCGCACATTTCATCGGACTCGTCGCCGGCAAGGCAATTCCGTCACCAGTTCCTTATGCAGATGTTGTCTCCTTCACTACTCATAAAGTTCTCCGTGGGCCGCGTGGTGGAATGATTCTGTCGAAGTCTGAACATGCAGCAGCGATTGATAAAGCGGTATTTCCTGGCATGCAAGGCGGGCCAATCATGAGCGCAGTTGCGGCCAAAGCTGTCGCGCTTAAAGAATGTTTGCAACCTAGCTATCAGAAATATGCGAAAGAAGTTGTGCTGAACGCGCAAGCGCTCGCCGCTGGCTTAGTTGAAGAGGGAATGCGCGCTGTTTCTGGTGGAACACAAACCCATTTAGCTCTCATTGATGTGCAGGCTTTGGGTGTAACTGGCAAAGAGGCAGATGAGCGGTGCGGTAGCGCAGGAATTACTCTCAATAAGAATTCGATTCCATTCGATCCTCAACCACCATCTATCACGAGTGGAATCCGTGTGGGAAGTCCATCGATTACGACTCAAGGTATGGGCACAAGCGAGATGAAAGTCATTGCCGCACTGATCGCTCGAGCGATTAAAGATCCCGCTTCATCAGAGAAAATCGCTGGGGAAGTTAAAGAACTCTGCATGCGATTCCCTGTATATCCTGAGCGCTAATGCGCGAGCATCTCTTAGTTTTACTGATTGCAGGAGTTTTCGTTTATTTGTTGACTCCATATGCGCGCACTCTTGCCATTAAATTCGGTGCAGTTGCCACGGTAAGAGATCGAGATGTGCATACCGAAGTGACTCCGCGCTGGGGTGGCGTTGCCATTTGGTTGGGAATAATGCTTACCATCCTCATCTCGACACAGTTAAATCTATTGAGTAAAGCTTTTCAGCAGGATGAACAAATCAAAGGAATCTGCATCGCTGCAACAATCATCTGTTTACTAGGAGTCCTTGATGATAAGTGGGGGATTGACGCGATAACAAAACTCGCAGGTCAAACCTTGGCCGCGGCTGTTCTCGTTAATTTTGGCGTGCAATTACTCTGGCTACCGCTTAATGGGGTCACCATGTTGCCAACCTCCCTGGGGCAACTCATAACAATCTTGATCATCGTTGTGACGATAAATGCAGTTAATTTCATCGATGGGCTCGATGGTTTAGCTTCGGGAATAGTTGCAATCGCTGCTGGGTGTTTCTTTGCTTTTGCCTATTTGCTCTCTGTGGTTTACAACTTCGACCGCGCAGGCGCACCTTCGTTGCTTACCGCAATCATGATGGGCGCCTGTCTGGGCTTTTTGCCACATAATTTTTATCCGGCGCGAATTTTTATGGGAGATTCTGGCTCCATGCTCTTAGGTCTCTTGTTAGGAGTGGCGGCAATCACCTTGACTGGACAGATTGATGCAAATGCAATCGCTTCTCAAAATTTTGCACCAACTCTCGTACCATTACTTTTACCATTTGCTGTTCTGGCAATACCTTCGATTGATTTACTCCTTGCGGTCATTCGACGAACACGTGCGGGGCGCTCTCCATTTGCGCCCGATATGGGCCACCTGCATCACCGATTACTTGGCCGCGGACATACCCAGCGAAGCGCGACAGTGATGATGTATCTCTGGACATTGGTTGTAGCTGCACCCGTTTCGGCATCAGCTTTTATTTCATGGCGCATCAATCTTCTACTCTCGCTATTTCTTGCGCTACCAATTTTTCTACTCTCAATTCATCCGAAGTATCTTTCAAATTTTGCAAAGTCTCGAACGTGATTAATTACCCAAAACTTTTTCTGAAAGGTGCTGCGCTTCCTGCACTTGCGATTGGATGTATTGGAACAGTGCTAGCCACACTCTTTGCAGGCAGTAGTGGACTCTTCGCGGGCCTGGCAGCGCTAGTTGTAGTTCTTCTTTTTTTCATCATTCACTTACTTATTGCCGCCACGACGCGAACGCTGGATCCCCGGATAACCTTCGCATTTGTGGCTCTGAGTTTTCTCACCAAGTTGATTGGGATGGCCGGTTTTATGGTCGCCCTCTCCCGGACCGGTATCGATCGACCCTGGTTTGCCGGTGTTGCCTTCGCCACTGCGGCCGGTTGGTTGGTGGGTGAAATGCTCGCTTATCGTCAGTTGGTCCGCGGGCGCTAGGGTGGGGGCATGGCGCAAGAGAGAGATGGTTCCGATAGCTCTAGAGGTCAGTCTCGGGGCGAGGAGAGCGCGCTCTGGTCAATTTTTGGCTACCTGATTTCGGGGCAGATTGTCTGGGGAGGGATTGGCTGGGGCCTTGATCAGTGGCTAGGCACCTCGTTCTTGGTTCTCGTTGGACTCCTGCTTGGCATGGGCTCCTCTATTTATTTGGTCTGGTTGCGATTCGGCAGGAAGTAATGATTTCGCGCAAATGGCCATTTCCCCATAGGGTTTGGCGCGAAGCACGTTGACCCCGGATTAGTCAGATTAGTCGGTAAGAATCGGTAACGAGAGGTTTAGGTAGGTGCCAGTGACGCGGTTTGCTGAAGGTGAGGGATTCACACCTCCCAGTGCACGGGACTTCAATCTTCCACCAATATTTGGTGACAATCCGTTTACAACTAAACCGATCTTTCTAGTTTTCTTTTCAGTAATTCTTATTTCAGTATTTTTTATTTTGGCCTCGCGCAAAGCGGCAGTAGTGCCATCAAAACTTCAGTTTGCAGGAGAGAGCGTTTACGGATTTGTTCGTAACGACCTGGCTAAAGATGTCATCGGCCACGAATTTATGCGTTTCGTGCCCTATCTCTTCACTCTTTTCACTTTCATTCTTGTAAATAACATCTTTGGAATTGTGCCGATGCTGCAATTCCCAACAATGTCACGCGTGAGCTTTCCGTATGTATTAGCAATCATCACTTTCTTGGTCTTTCACTACGTTGGTATCCGCAAGCAAGGTGCGCTCAAGTACATCAAAGAAATCATGTTCATGCCTGGAGTGCCAAAGCCCGCATACATTCTCATCACACCACTTGAGCTTTTAACATTCTTCCTCGTTCGCCCATTGACGCTCTCACTTCGTCTCTTCGCGAATATGTTCGCCGGACACCTTCTCTTATTGGTCTTTATTCTCGGTGGAGAGCATCTCCTTCAAGGAGTTATTGGCTTGAAGTTGATCAGCCCGTTT
The DNA here is from genome assembly GCA_041178105.1 of Actinomycetota bacterium. GTDB lineage: Bacteria > Actinomycetota > Actinomycetes > Nanopelagicales > Nanopelagicaceae > IMCC26077. Next base: position 7,447 of record JBEGVX010000049.1, on the reverse strand, counting down.
GCCTTCTTCATTGGCATCGTGCTGACCTTCTTCGAGTTCATGGTCCAATGCCTACAGGCATACATTTTCACTTTGCTCGCAGCTCTCTATATCGCTGGAGCATTGGCAGACGAGCACTAAAAGTTTTAGTAAAAGCGGTAGGGCGCCCGTCCTATCGATAAGAACGAAAGGTAGAAAAGGTAACAACATGGAAGGCACACTCAACCTGGTCGGTTTCGGCCTTGCAGCAATCGGCCCTGGTATCGCAACCGGACTTATCTTCGCTGCATATATCAATGGTGTAGCACGTCAACCTGAGGCCCGTAGCGTCCTCCAGCCAATCGCATTCCTTGGCTTCGCTCTTGCTGAAGCTCTTGCGCTCTTCGGTCTGGTTCTTGCGTTCGTTCTCTAATCCGATACCAATTTTCGACTAGATATTTAGTTAGAGAGAGAGCCAAAACCTCATGATCACATTAGCCGCAGGCGAAGAACTCAATCCGTTGGTTCCGCATACCGCGGAAATCATCGTTGGATTCATCGCGTTCACCCTGCTCTACTTGGTATTGCGCTCAAAGGTAGTTCCGATGTTCGAGCGAGCTTTCGCCGCTCGAACCGAAGCTATTCAGGGTGGCATCGAGAAGGCAGAGCGAGCACAACGTGAAGCACAAGCTGCGCTGCAGGAGTATCAATCTCAATTAAATTCAGCTCGCGGCGAGGCTCAGGTCATTCGTGAAAGCGCTCGTGTTGAAGGCGCAGCTCTGCTTGAGCAGATGCGTGCTAAAGCACAGGAAGAGGCGGCGCGAATCACCGCAGCTGCTTCCACAGCAATCGAAGCAGAGCGAACCGCAGCGGTTACTTCGCTTCGAAATGAAGTGGGAGCGTTAGCAATCGAATTAGCTAATCGAATCGTTGGAGAATCACTTGAAGACCACGCACGTCAATCGCGCGTAGTTGATCGATTCCTTGATGAGCTCGAGAGCCAGAAGAGTAAATAACAATTAATTCCGTAAATGTAAATAAGGAGTAGTGAGATGGCAGCAGATATGAAGGGCTCAAGTCGCCAGGCGTTAACAGCGCTACGTGGCGTCGCGGGCACCCCTTCTGCCAACGACGCAGCAAAGATTTCTCAAGACCTTTTCAGTGCGATAGTGGTTCTTGATTCTTCTTTGCCACTTCGTCGCGCACTCACCGATCCAACTCGTGATAACGCAAGTAAGACTGCGCTCATCGATGACCTTTTTGCGAAATCGTTGGACTCTGCTTCGATTGCAATTCTTAAATCAGGAGCTTCAGATCGATGGTCTAGCCCATCTGATTTTCCTGCTGCGCTCGAAGTAATTGCAGTCGAGGTTGAAGCTGGTGCTGTAGATGGTTTAGATGTTGAGTTAATGGGAATTGCCCACGCATTAAGTGGCGCCAAGGAACTCTCTGGCGCGCTCATGGGTGGACGGGCAATCGATTCCCTTGTCTCAGATCTCTTTGCATCGAAAGTATCGGCCGCGACGCTACGAATTGCGCTATCAATCGCGCGCCACCTCCGTGGTCGCCACTTTGTAGCTGCTCTTGAAGAGAGCGCGAATGTTGCTGGTGCGCGTCGAAAGAAAATCGTTGTTCATGTTCGTAGTGCAGTTGCGTTGACCGATGCCCAAAGTGGCCGACTACGCGCTGCGCTAGCTAAAGAATTAAATCGAGAGGTATCTCTTGATTTAACTGTTGATGCATCCGTAATTGGCGGCATGGAAGTTCAATTTGATGATGACATGGTCGACGGCACCATTGCCCGACGCCTTGCCGAAGCTGGCAGAAAACTCGCAAGCTAAGAGAAATAAAGAAGACAAAGGAGAAGAAGATGGCCGAACTCACGATCCGCCCCGAGGAGATTCGTGATGCCCTGGCGAAGTTTGTAAAAACTTTCGAAGCAGGTGGCGCTACTCGCGAAGAGACTGGTGTTGTAGTTGAAGCGGGTGATGGAATCGCGCGTATTGAAGGTCTTCCTTCGACTATGACCAACGAGTTGTTGCAATTTGAGAATGGCACACTTGGTCTAGCACTTAACCTCGATGTACGCGAGATTGGTGTCGTTATCCTCGGCGAGTACACAGGTATTGAAGAAGGCACCAAGGTCAGCCGAACTGGTGAAATTCTCTCCGTTCCAGTTGGAAATGGCTTCTTGGGTCGAGTCGTCGATCCACTTGGTCGTCCGATTGACGGCAAGGGCCCAATTGCAGAAGAGGCGCGTCGTGCGCTCGAACTTCAGGCGCCATCGGTTGTACAACGCCAACCAGTTAAAGAGCCTATGCAGACAGGCATCAAAGCAATTGACGCAATGACCGCGATCGGGCGTGGCCAGCGTCAGCTCATCATTGGTGACCGCCAGACTGGTAAGACGGCAATTGCCATCGACACCATCATTAACCAGCGTGAAAACTGGAAATCAGGCGATCCAAAGAAGCAAGTGAAATGTATTTATGTTGCAATCGGCCAGAAGGGTTCAACGATTGCTTCAGTTCGTGCCGCTCTTGAAGAGGCTGGCGCACTTGAATACACCACCATCGTTGCTTCACCTGCTTCAGATCCAGCAGGATTTAAATATCTAGCTCCTTACACCGGTTCTGCAATTGGACAGCACTGGATGTACAAGGGCGAGCACGTTCTCATTATTTTTGATGATCTCTCAAAGCAAGCCGAGGCATATCGTTCCGTCTCGCTTCTTCTTCGTCGTCCGCCAGGTCGCGAAGCGTATCCAGGAGATGTTTTCTACTTACACTCACGTCTACTCGAGCGTTGTGCAAAACTCTCAGATGATATGGGTGGTGGTTCCATGACTGGTCTGCCAATCATTGAGACAAAAGGTAATGACGTTTCTGCCTTTATTCCGACCAACGTTATTTCGATTACTGATGGCCAGTGCTTCCTTGAGACTGACCTCTTCAACGCAGGCGTTCGCCCTGCAATCAACGTTGGTATTTCAGTCTCTCGCGTTGGTGGTTCTGCGCAGACTAAAGCGATTAAGAAGATTGCTGGACGTCTTCGCCTTGACCTTGCACAATTCCGTGAGTTGGAAGCTTTCGCAGCATTCGGTTCAGATCTTGATGCGGCATCAAAGGCGCAACTTGAGCGCGGTGCGCGAATGGTGGAACTTCTCAAACAGGGTCAGTACTCGCCATATTCAGTCGAGCGCCAAGCTGCATCGATTTGGGCGGGAACAACAGGGCAGCTCGATGATATTCCAGTTCAAGATATTCGTCGCTTTGAGAGTGAATTCCTCGACTTCATCGGAAGAGAGCGGAAGGCAATTTTCGATGTCATTTCGGAGACTCGCGACCTTAGCGATGACACCGTTGCTTCACTCAAAGAGGCAATCGCTGCATTTAAGAGCCGCTTTGTTCCATCGGCAGCTAAGGCAGTGAACGAAGCTCCAGCAGAGGCGCTTGAAGGCGAAGGTAATGAACAAATTACTCGCGTGGTTCCGGTGAAGAAGTAAAAAATGGGTGCACAACTCCGTATTTATCGCCGCCGAATTCGTTCGGTTAAAGCGACGAAGAAAATCACGAAGGCGATGGAGCTCATCTCCGCTTCGCGTATCGTGAAGGCGCAGCAACGCGTCAATGCTTCGACGCCTTATGCCAACGAGTTAACGCGTGCGGTTACTGCGGTGGCTTCCTTTGCTTCAGTTGACCATCCACTTACCTCCTTTGAGCCAAATCCAAAGCGCGCAGCGGTACTTCTTATTACCGCTGATCGCGGTATGGCAGGTGCTTATTCCAGCAGCGCCATCAAAGAGGGCGATCAATTGATTGCTGCGCTTAGACAACGTGGGCTTGATGCGAAGGTGTACATCGTTGGCCGTAAGGGCGTCTCCTATTACAAGTTCCGTGATCGCGCGATTGCAAAGTCATGGACAGGAATCAGCGATAATCCAACTTATGCCGCTGCGCGTGAGATTGGGCAGGAGCTCATCAAGGCTTTTATCGCAGATTCTGCAACTGATCCAGATGGAGTTGCAGAGTTACATGTGGTCTACACCGAATTCCGTTCGATGGTGACTCAAGAGGCTTTAGCGAAGCGCATGTTGCCACTTGAGGTTGTCGAGAGCACTGGTCCAGCGGGACTACTTCCAATGTATGAGTTTGAACCAACTGCAGAGTCGGTTCTAGACGCGCTGCTACCGAAATATGTAGAGGCACGTATCTATAACGCGCTACTTCAATCAGCTGCTTCCGAGCATGCTGCGCGACGTCGCGCTATGAAGTCAGCAACAGATAATGCTGACGAATTAATTAAATCGTTCACCCGACGTGCGAACGCTGCTCGTCAGGCGGAAATTACCCAAGAAATCAGCGAAATTGTAGGTGGCGCAGATGCGCTTGCCTCTGCGATGGCAGGAAGCGAGTAAGAGATGGCAACAGATACCCAGACAATTACAGGTCGCGTAGCGCGAGTTATCGGACCAGTTGTGGACGTGGAGTTCCCAACCGGATCGATGCCCGAGATCTTCAACGCGCTCCATGTCGATGTCACACTTGGTGGCCAGGCGAGAACCCTCACTCTTGAGGTTGCTCAGCACATCGGTGACTCACTCGTTCGCGCGATTTCGATGCAACCAACCGATGGCATGGTTCGCGGTAGCACCGTTCGTGATACCGGCGCTGCGATCTCCGTACCTGTAGGCGATGTCACAAAGGGCCACGTCTTTAACACTCTTGGTGAATCGCTCGATGTGCCAACCTCATCACTCGATATCAAAGAGCGTTGGCCAATCCACCGCAAAGCTCCAGATTTCGATCAACTCGAGTCAAAGACTGAGATGTTCGAGACTGGTATCAAAGTTATCGACCTCCTCACTCCTTATGTAAAGGGTGGAAAGATCGGTCTCTTCGGTGGTGCCGGTGTAGGTAAGACCGTTCTTATTCAAGAGATGATTTACCGCGTTGCTGAAAACTTCGGTGGCGTTTCGGTATTCGCCGGCGTTGGTGAGCGTACCCGTGAAGGTAACGATCTCTTCCTTGAAATGACCGAGACTGGCGTTATCAATAAGACTGCATTGGTCTTCGGGCAGATGGATGAGCCACCAGGAACTCGTCTTCGTGTTGCGCTTTCAGCTCTCACAATGGCTGAGTACTTCCGTGATGTGCAGAAGCAAGATGTGCTCCTTTTCATCGACAATATCTTCCGATTTACTCAGGCTGGTTCTGAGGTTTCAACCCTCCTTGGCCGTATGCCATCTGCGGTGGGTTACCAACCAACACTTGCTGATGAGATGGGCCAGCTCCAAGAGCGGATCACCTCAACACGAGGCCACTCGATTACATCGATGCAGGCGATTTACGTTCCTGCCGATGACATCACTGACCCAGCGCCACACACCACATTTGCCCACCTTGATGCGACGACAGTTCTCTCTCGTCCAATCTCTGAGTTGGGTATCTATCCTGCGGTGGATCCACTCGATTCCACCTCACGAATTCTCGATCCACGCTACATCGGTGAGAATCACTTCCGCGTAGCAAACCGAACCAAGCAGATCTTGCAGCGTTACAAAGATCTTCAAGACATCATCGCAATTCTTGGTATCGATGAGCTCTCTGAAGAAGATCGCATTCTCGTAGGTCGCGCTCGCCGTATCCAGCGCTTCCTTTCACAGAACACCTTCGTTGCTAAGGTCTTCACCGGCCTTGATGGATCTTTCGTTCCACTTTCAGAGACCATTGCAGCGTTCGATGCCCTCGCGAATGGCGATTACGACCACATACCTGAGCAGGCATTCTTCATGTGCGGTGGCTTGGATGATGTTGAGCGTAAGGCAGCGGAGTTGGCGAAGAACTAATGGCGCTCCGAGTAGAAGTTGTGACACCAGAGAAGAAAATCTTCTCTGGTGAAGCAAGCATGGTCCGGGCCCGGACTCTCGAAGGTGACCTGGGAATTCTCCCCGGCCATATCTCACTACTTGGCGTTCTCGTTGATGGCGAAGTCCTTGTAAAAGAGACAAATGGCCAAAATACGGTGTTTCAAATTCACGGTGGTTTTCTCTCAGTGAATAAAGACCGAGTTTCTATCCTTGGTGAGAGCAGTAATTAACTGGCACACTTCAGCTAGGCGCTCAAATTTGAGGTGACATGGCAAAGAGTAAAGCCAGGGCAGTTCTATCCACTCTCCTCCCAGCATTTCTGACGCTCGCGCTTATATTTCCAAGCGCTATTTCATTAGCGGACGGTCCACAAAATGCGTTAAGTGTTGATGAAGTTAATTCCAAAGATTTGATGCAAGGTAATGATTTTTACGGAATTCAAACTTTTCAAACCCGAGCGAAACCTGACTCGATTTTGGGTTGGTTTCAGCAAAATTTACCAACTATTCCAAATCCAAATGGTGGCGGAGGGCGGAAAGATCCCGACAAGCTGGGGGTATCTTTTAGCTCAGAATTACCAATGGCGCTTCTCTCATCGATTCGTGTTTTCACTTCAAAAGTTGGTGAGAGTGATTCTGCTATCAACTACCTCTGCAGTTCCCTTGAAGATCCAATTTGCTCGCCAAAAAATGGCAAATTCAACGCTTTGAGAGCCGATTCTGTAATCGGTAATTGTGCGAAGAATGTTGACTCGGCTTGCGTGGAATCGCTCTCCTTCACACTTCTAGATAAATCGGTTGTTTCTGCCAAACCAGTCCTAGAAATCCCCGCTGGCACTAAAACTTTCCCAGGTAAATTCAATAGTTCAGGGGAAGGGTTTCCTCCTGGACTTTCATCATGGATTTGGGAAGCAAATATTCCTGGAGCTCCATCAAATAAATTCTTGGCACGTGGCACGGTGACTACATATGCAAAAAATGTTTCAGGAAATTTTGAATTTCAAAAACCAACATTCCATTTCGAATTAGTACCTGTAACTTGGGAGACGGCACCGGTAGTGGCGCCACGTTTAGAGAATTTTAAGTATAAAAACAGCCAAGATCCTGTGGTGCGCCAAGTTAGTATTCAACCTAGTTGCTTGGCCCACGATACAAATATCTGCTACCACCGAGCCAAGTTTCCCCCTGGAGCAAGAGCAACCGCAACTTTGAAATTACCCAATAGATTAACGGGTTGGCTTAATGGGCGATTAGTAAAGCCTAATGTCACTACCGAAAAAATAGATTCCATTTATGATCGGGTTCGAGTCGAAGCTGCCCCATCTGAAAATATTATTGCTGGCGGTTGGGTGGAATGGAAAAAAATCCCCGAAGCGCTTTTTTTCAATGACGATGGAACTCCAAACACCATGGGCGTGGGTCGTTTAGATGGCGCTGCTGGAATGTATTCCGGAAGCGTTGGAGCAATTGAAGAGTATCTTGACTGGCAGAAATATTTAGGCGAGAGCGCCCTTTTAAAGGAAGAGGGTTGGACTATCTCAAGCACAACGATCGAATCTGGAGGGCAATGCGGTGCACAGGCCGGCTTACAAGGGGTGGTTGCCTCTAACGCCTCTGCGTA
>JBEGVX010000048.1:0-4452 GCA_041178105.1 Actinomycetota bacterium | reverse complement strand
CTACTCCCAGAAAACTGGCGAGCACAACATGATGATGGCACCAGGGAGGTGTTGAAATGAGCAATCGACTCGATCTACCACGGCGCGGCAAGCGCTCTTTACGCCCCGCATATAACTCAGAAGCATTTGGTCAACTCTCTGAACGATTCGCTCGCTTCCTCGGTACTGCAAATTTTTTGGTGTACATGACAGTCTTCGTACTCACATGGGTTCTGTGGAATGCATTTGCGCCAACTCAATTTCGCTTTGACCCATTTCCATTTATCTTTCTGACTTTGATTCTCTCTTTGCAAGCTTCATATGCCGCACCGTTGATTTTGCTCGCACAGAACCGTCAGGCAGACCGTGATCGAATTCAATCAGCAGAAGATCGACTTCGTGATGAGCGTAATCTTGCCGATACGGAATATCTAACTCGTGAGATTGCAGCGCTTCGTGATGGCTTAGGTGATGTGGCAACTCGTGACTTTATTCGAAGTGAACTCCGAGAGCTACTAGCAGAAATTAAAAGTGAGGAAGATAAGCCTGCTCCAGACTCAGCGAGCTGAAAGCGGCAATCTTCGTCCCGCTAGGGAATCGCTTCGCTTCATCAAGCGCTCTGCAATCTCGATAAGAGCTTGAGTCGAGGGATTCTCAGGTGCAAGTGGCGTTCCTGCATCTCCTGCCGACCGAAGAGCCGGATCAAACGGAATTCGCCCCAACAAGGGAACGCTTCCTCCAGTTAAGCGCTCGAGCCTTGCGACGGTCTCTTCCCCTCCGCCTGCGCCAAAGAGCGAAATACTCTCGCCACAATGCGGGCAGGGAAATGCCGACATATTTTCAATAACACCGGCTAATTGCTGTTTCAGTTGATGAGCTAGACGTCCTGCGCGCTCGGCGACTTCGGCAGCAGCGATTTGTGGTGTTGTCACAATGACAAGCTCTGACGATGGAATGAGCTGACCAAGAGATATCGCGATATCACCGGTACCTGGCGGGAGATCAAGGAGAAGGAAATCCAATTCTCCCCAATACGCATCTGCCAGAAGTTGCTCCAAAACTTTATGAAGAATTGGCCCCCGATATGCGACAGGATCTTCGCGTTGGGGTTTAAACATTTCCATGGATGCAACACGGATTCCGCGAATATCTTCAGGAGGGATAAAAGTTGTGTTGTCGATAGCGGTAGGTCGAGCGCCGAGCATGCCAAGTATTCGCGGGATTGAATGGCCATAAACATCCGCATCAAGGATTCCCACCCGCTGTCCACGCGCTGCAAGTGCGACAGCAAGGTTTGCAGTCACCGAAGACTTCCCTACTCCACCTTTACCTGATGCAATGGCGAATACACGGGTCAAGGAGTCAGGACGAGCAAATGGAATCGACTTCTCATTGCCACCGCGGATAATGCGCTTAATTTCATTCCGCTGCTCATCGCTCATGACATCGAAACTTACGGTGACGTTTTTTATTCCTGCAAGACCAATCACTGCCTTATTAATATCCTCAGTAAGTCGATCTTTCATTGGGCAACCAGCGATGGTCAAGTAAATTTCAATCTCGGCAGTACTCCCTGAGATCTTTATATTCTTTACCATGCCGAGTTCCGTGAGAGGCTTGCGAAGCTCTGGATCGATGACTGTGGCTAAGGCGCTTCTAATTTCATCAATAATCATGGAAGCTGTGGGTCCTGTCGGACTGAGTTTTTATCAAGTTTAGATTCGTCGTCTAGCGCTTGGCGCATCTGTTTGCGGATGAACGTCTTTGGATTGAGATCGCTCACGTTGAGATCTTCAAAACCTGGACCCAAATTTTCCCGAAGATCACTCGTTGCCGATTGCGCAAACCCGCGCACCTTGCGGATAAATCGCGCCGCATCAGCCGCGAAAGTTGGCAATTTATTTGGACCGACAAGCAGGAGAGCAACCAAAGCTAACCCCAGTAGTTCTCCTGCGCCAATGTCGAGCATTTCACTATCGTAACGTTATTTCTGCGCAGCGACCAAAGTTGCCTTCACTACCTTTGTCACATCATTTCTTTTCAATGTGATGGAAACTAGGTCGCCTGGGGCTTTATCGCGGATAGCAACGATTAACTCATCCGAGTTCGTGATCTTACGTCCGCCCAAATCAACGATGATGTCACCAATCTCGATACCCGCGCTCTCTGCCGGGCCTTTTGGTGAAACAGCTGCAACCCGTGCGCCAGGTAGGTCGAAGGAGGTATCGACAGAGATTCCGAGAATTGGATAGGAAGATTTTCCGGTCTTGATCAATTCTTCAGCGGTTCGACGAGCTTGATTAATAGGAATGGCAAAACCTAATCCGATAGAACCTGATTGACTTCCATAAGATGAACCAACTGTTGCAATCGCTGAATTCACTCCTACTACTGCGCCAGTTTTATCGACTAATGGTCCACCTGAGTTTCCGGGATTGATTGCGGCATCTGTTTGTAGCGCATTGATGAATGAGCCCTCGCTTTGGCCGTCACCGGCAGTTACCGCACGATTCTTGGCGCTAATAATTCCTGATGTAACAGTTCCCGAGAGTCCAAGCGGTGATCCAATTGCGATGACAGTATCTCCCACTTGCACCTTGTCACTATTTCCAAATTGAAGTGCCGGGACTCCAGTGCGCGCCACTTTGATAACTGCTAAATCATATGCAGGATCAACTCCTACAATTTTCCCGCGGACAACTTTTCCATCGTTAAATGAGACGCTTAACGTTCCATTTCGTCGCACATTCTCGACGACGTGATTATTGGTGAGAATGTATCCATCAGAGCGGATGACAAATCCAGTACCCGTTCCTCCGCCCATGGAAGACCTTGTTGAAATCGAGACGACCGATGGCAGAACGCGCGCTGCTATTGCAGAGATAGATTGCGGTGATCGCTCAACCACATTTGTTGTTGCGACCAAGGAGGCATTGGAATCAAAGAGTGATGTGCCATTGGCAAGATTCCCTGCAACGCCACCAACTGCACCCGCAATTAACGCCATTCCAACAGCAAGGCCAACGCTTACCTTCGCGCCATGGCTTCGTCTAGCTCCACTCGCCCGACCTCTTAATGGATCTGGCAATTGTTGTGCGCCAGGCGGCAGGTAATAGTTCTGGGGTCGAGCAGGTGGCTGGTTATGGCCGTACTGTGCTGCAGGAGACCACCACTCAGGTTGACTCATGAAATTCTCCCGTGCTCTGCTCGTGTGTAAGGGTTCTTATCTGCGTACCTTGGCAAAGTAACTCTAAAGAATGCTGAGAGCGCGCTGAAAGTACCCCTAAACTCTATCTTGTTCGCTGGTTCGCGCCACTTAATTTTTTACGGCGATAAAGATTCCGTCGCCTAAGCCATTTAAGGAGCAGGTCCACCGCTCACGATCTGCGCGTAGATTTCGAAGTAGCTCTCTTCGAGAGACCGTTACTTCGTCACGTTGCGCTAAATCGGCAACTTTGCCACCATGAAGCGCATGTACCAGGATGCAAACTCCCCCGGTGCGGAGAATGCGATGGGAATGATCTACCAATTCAGATAAATCTCCAGAAAAATCGCGCACGACAATCATGTCGTACCCTGAATCTGTTAATTTCTGCAAGATGTCATAAGGCGATCCATGGATAAGTCGGACTCGTTGGGTGGAAATTTCCATCTCATCACATGCTTCGCGAGCAAGTTGAATATGTTCTGCCTCGCGATCAATCGAAGTGATTGTTCCACTTTCCTCGACTCCACCAGCAAGCCATAAGGTGCCTACGCCAGTGCCAGTTCCCAATTCAACAACGCTCTTTGCACGAAGTGCAAGTGCCAAAGCTTGGAGAAAAGCACCGCTACCTGAAGATGGTTCATCACTTCCGAGTTCATCGCCACGATTACGCGCATTTTGAATTTCGAGCTCTTCAACGATGAAGTTCTCGATAAATTCTCGGGTCTTCTCGGGTTGTTCGTTCATAGACTCTTCAGCCACTCTGTGAGAAGTCGCACGCCAAAACCAGTGCCGCCCTTGGGATTTTCTCCGGAATCTGAATCACTACGCCCTACACCTGCAATATCAAAGTGCACCCAAGTCGAATCGGCGACAAATTTCTCTAGAAAGAGCGCAGCAGTAATCGATCCACCGCCGACGCTTGGCTTCTGCGCAATATTTTTGAAATCCGCAATTTCGGAGCGAAGGCTATCGACGTAGTCGTCAACAAGAGGCATATGCCATACCCGATCCCCTGAACTTTCCCCCGCTTTAGTCAATCGCCTAGCAAGTGCGCCATCGCGCGTGTACATCGCTGCGTAGTGGCGACTTAAACCCAGAGTCGCTGCACCAGTTAGCGTTGCAAGATCCACGAGGTAATCGGGATTTAATTTATCGATGGCATATCCCAGACCATCTGCAAGAACTAACCGCCCTTCAGCATCAGTATCGATAACTTCAACAGTTTGCCCGTCATAGTGTGTGATGACATCTGAAGGGCGTTGCGA
>JBEGVX010000047.1:0-11042 GCA_041178105.1 Actinomycetota bacterium | reverse complement strand
CTGCGATAGCAGGTAATCGCTTCAAGCTTTCAGAGATTACCCCGGTGAATACAACAACAGCTTTGGTTGGTGGAATCTTGCTTGGTTTTGGCTCAATGATCTCTCTAGGATGCACAATCGGTGTTCTACTCTCAGGAACTCAGGCATTTGCGCTTTCAGGATGGATTTTCTTTGGAGCAGTCTTCCTAGGTGTATGGACTGGGATAAAACTTAAATTTCACAAACTCGGTTAAAGATTTTTAGCTATTTAGCTATTTCTTTCGAAACCCTGTGGGGCATTTCGGCTTCACACCAGATATCTTTTTTATAGTTTTCCCTTTGACGCAACTTATTGTCACTCTGTTAGTTTGACCTGGCTTTGGCGCGGCCACTGGAGAGTTTCCAGCAGAACTCGGTTGGACTATTGGTTTTAATTTAACTCGTAGCGTAGGTGAGGAAAATCCGAAGTTATAGGCTTTAATCTCAAAAATATCCTCAGCTTTCAAGTACCTAGAAGTGTAGGTAGCAATTTCAGCCTTGCCATCTCCCTCGGAAATTTCAACTTTAACAACATTGCCTGCCTGCGCTGGATCTAAATTGAAAGCTTTCCGAATTACTTCGCCTTTTACTGCGGTTTCCATCCACCCCTTATTTAATGTTTTATGATCGAAAAGGTAGTGCGGACCGGTCATTGGAACAGTAATGATTCCCTGGCTTTGGTCATATTGCACTTGACCGAGCGAACCAGAGGTTCCCGATACGAAAATGCCTCCTGGGATGTAACCTTTTAATTTTTCAAACTGATAGATATATGGCATCACCGTGATACTAAAACCTTGTGAGGCTGTTTCCGCATAAGATTCAGGGTGATTGCAATTATTTTGTGATGAGCGTGGATCAAATGCTTGTCCTGGTATTTTGCAGTTGTATTGGTTGGGATATACCGAGCCAAGAATGACCGTTCGCGAAACCCCATCATTTCCTTTGGTCACTGAAATATTGGGATTCTTCATATTTGAGGTGAGCACCCCAGCGTTTTGGCCAAGACTGTTTGATTTCACCGTAATACGCCAAGTGGAACCATCTGGAACAGTATTCGCGGTCCACCCATCTTCGCGATCCCAGCTACGCACAACACCTTTATCAACCCATTGATAAATATTGAAAGCTTCACCACTACTTCCGAACATCAACCGAAAGATGATGTCCGAGCCATCTGGGTTTAAACCCGACGCTGTGTAGCAAGCGTCGTGGTGATATCCATCTCCATAGTTCGGGCGAGACCCCACACAAGGAATGCCAAATTCCTCCTGTTTCCATGCGCTCTCTGGCGCAAGTGACTTGTAAGCAAATTTTGGATTTAAAGACACTGCAGTTTTTTTCCAGACGATACTCGCGTAATCTAAAAATCCGTTCGCATCTCGTTTTTCACTTGCCGGATCGCTAAATTCGACGCTTTCAATGCAATCAGAACTTCTAAAACCCGTTGAGCAATCGACCCAATATTTGGTGTCGGCGGGGTAGTAATCGACGGCTTGTGCTGTGGAAGCAGGAGTGAGTGCACCCAAGGTTGTTATCACAATTACAGCGAGCGCCTTTGTTCTAAAGCTCATAAGATAAGAATACGGCTCTCTAATTCATTTTGGAAGAATTATGAAATATAAATTCACCTTTGTCGCAACTTGGCTGGTAGGAATTTTTATATTTCTGAGTCTTGCTACGCCCGCTCAAGCATCTCCGCCCTCCTTAACTATCGATACGGTAGAGACCGGCCAAGTTCAGGTGTCAGTGCCAAATGGGGAGCGAGGCGCAGCCTTAGCTAAATTGAAGGATGGGCGATTGTTACTAGGAGGTGGAACAAATGGTTCTACCCTCTTTCTATTTAATCGAGAAAGTGAAACTCTGCAGAGTCTTGGCAGAGTAATAAAAAGTAACGAGCGACTTAATGACTCACGATTTGCAATCACAGATATTGCCGTGTTAGAAGAACAAGAGAAGGTTATTTCGCTTCTCATATCATTCCCACAATACTCGCAAAAGAATCGATGTGTATCGCTTGTTCTCTATAAATATGATTTGAAGTTGGTTCCCACGGTGAGCGTAATACGCGGTAAGCAATGGTTTAAGAGTTCTCCATGTGTACCTATTAGCGCTGTGCAACATGCGGCCGGGAGAATTGAAGTTATTGACAAGAAAAATGTGTATTTAACTACAGGTGATCTTGGTTTCCCCAAAATTGGGGATCGAAAAGCGCGTGGCACGTTGGGCTCTATCTATAAGGTATCGAGTTCAGCGTTTGAGCGAGTCTCTCAAGGACATCGCAATCCACAGGGAGTCCAGCTAATTGGAAAAGATTTATATATCTCTGAACATGGTCCGCGAGGCGGCGATGAAATTAATTTAGTCGAGGTGGGTAAAGATTACGGCTGGCCTTTTGTCACATATGGGCAACCATATGGTTCAGGTGATTATGTCCGGCCAAGCAAAACCGGCACGCACGAAGGGTTTATCAAACCGCTTTATTACTGGGTACCTTCTGTTGCGCCAACGGAATTGATTCTTCTGCCAGATGACCCTCGGTGGGGAAGTTGGTCTGGCCAGTTAGTTATGGGAACTTTGCGAGAAAACGCCCTGATCTTCGTGCAATTAATGTCCAAGCGTGAGGTAGGGGAGGTCTCAAATGTCAATGTCGGCGAACGAATTCGAGACCTGGAAGTAGGTAATGACGGAAGCATTATCGCCACTACTGATAGCGGAAATCTTTTGTTTATAGCGCCAAAGTAAAAAATACTAAAGCTTAGTGATGGCGCTCCCTGTGATGGAAGTCGTGTTTACAGGTAGTTGCTTCCAGAGCGTAATTACCGCTGTACAACTTGCGTAGAACTAATTAAGTCGTGAAGTGTTTTGCGATCTGCACGGACAACAAAAAGGCTATCAACGATAAAATACACTCCAAAAGTAATTGCTGAAGCGAGTCCACCAACTATTCCCTTAATGACAACTTCCCGAAGTGCAACATGGCCCCAAGTGGCTGTTCGCCCCGTTTTAGCGTCCACTATGTATAGGCGCACAATTTGATGGCCCGGAGTCGTCCCTTTTCCCCAAACCACTAGCGACCAAATGAGCCACCCAATAAAAAGTGTGCAAAAAACTAATAATGTTTCGAGCGCGTAGGCACCCAGCCGTACTGCGGGAGTTGCAATTGGCTCACCGGCGACGCTTTGAGGGTTGAGAGCGCTGAGATTAGAGGGTGGAGTCGTAGACATCTAAGTCCTTTCGGAGGAGTTGTGAATCAATTCACAATTTATCATGTCACTTTCTTGCCAAATGTAGAACCTTTAGCTTTTTGGTGGAATTATGACCATTATGAACATGAATGCCCCACCAAATAAACCTAAATCATTGAACAAACATGTTGGTCGTGGCATGGCCTTCATGCTGATAGGTACTGGCGTAACGCATTTTCTTTTCCCAAAACCATTCGACACGATTGTGCCACCGTTCCTACCTGGCGATCCGAGAATATGGACATATTTAAGTGGTGTTGCTGAGTTGTTCATTGCAGCACTCCTCTTAATTTCTCTTGATAAATCATTTGCGGGAAAACTGATTCGACTGTGGGGCGTTTATGCTGCCTTCGCACTTTTTGTTGCGGTGTTCCCAGCCAATATTTATATGGCCATTGAGTGGAGTACTCGTGATTTTCCGGCTCCGCTATTTGCCTATTTGCGCTTGCCGCTCCAGCTTGGTCTTTTTTATTGGACCTGGGCGCTGGTGAAAGAGATAAAAAAATTTGAAAAGGTAGCTCTGCCATAGACACTCCCACGAAAGAAATAGTTCTTATCTACGACGGTGAATGCGATTTTTGTATTCAATCTGTTGACTGGCTTCAACAAAAACTCGTTGCAACGGCGATTCCATTTCAAAGCGCTGACTTAAGTAACTATCAGGTCACATATGAGCGCTGCACTAAAGAAGTAATAGCAATTTCAAATGGCATCACCTATGGCGGTGCCGATGCGGTGATATTTCTCCTTCGAGCACGAGGGAATCGAATTATGGCCGCCCTGCTACGCCTTCCCGGGCCAATTACTCATTTTGGATACCGTTGGATCGCTTCACATCGAGATTCTTTTCTTGTCAAAGTAATAAGTATGATTTTGAAAAGATTGGTCAAATAGACTTTCGATGAGCATCACAATAAAAAAACTTCGAGGTTACGCGGGTGCCGCGCACTTTGGGCCGACCATGATTGTCACTGCCATTTCTTTCTTGCTTGCTCAGCAACTATGGTGGGAAGGTCCAGCGCTTGTCATTGCTTTTACCGTTTTTCTTGGCCAGTTAATTATCGGCTGGAGTAATGATTTATATGATTATCAAGATGATTTAAAACATCACCGTGCGAAGAAACCATTAGTAGCCAGGACTATCTCGTTCAATGAGTTAAGGAAGTTAACTTTGGTGGGGGTTCCCATCGCAATCGTCGCGAATTTGTTTGGCCCACTTGGCCTTCGAGGTGGCAGTGTTTATTTGCTTGGCGTTGGCTGTGGAATCGCCTATAACTTCTACTTTAAGTTTTCGTGGCTTTCACCCTTGCCGTATGCAATTGCTTGTGCAGCATTGCCTGCTTCTATTTTCTATGCAGTTGATCAAATCCCACCACTTTGGGTTCTCGCTGTCGGATCATCGCTAGGTGTTGCATTTCATTTTCTCAATGTTTTGAAAGATTTATCTGCCGATATAGAGAGCAAGATTGGTGGATTGCCTCAACGGGCAGGGAAGAGGGTATCCATAGCTTTGATTGCATTACTTTTGGGTGCGGTAGCGCTGATACTTCTTACTAGTCCAGTGACGGTTGATCTCTCTTCAAATTTACCTTAGGAATTATCTGAAGTTATTTTGATAAGGCTCGCCTCAGGTCGAGTTCCTATTCGAAATGGCGCGAACGGGCTCGTTCCTATACCGCCGGAAACATGAAGCCATGGCTTTCCATCCTCGACCGTTAATCCGCGCGACCGCCAGGTGGGTAAATCGCAATTAGTTGTTAGCGCTCGGGAACCACCCAGCGCCGAAGGCAAAGGCAGCCGAACCTGACCACCATGAGTGTGGCCGGCAAAAATGAGATCAACTCCATCTTCAGCCATCGCATCAATAATTCGTAGGTAAGGGGCATGTGTGACGCCGATAGAAATTTCTGCGCCAGGGTTTTTAGCTCCGGAGACCAACGAGTATTGATCTCGATTGAGATGGGCATCATCGGTGCCACGAAATTCAAGTGAGTGATTGTTGAGCGTGATGAGAGTTTTACTCTGATTTAAGTCAATCCATCCACGTTCTGTTAATCCTTCGCGGAGATCGCGCCATGGGAGTTCATTGCCTAATTTACGAATTCCCTTATCTGGAAATAAATAAGAGAGCGGATTTTTAGGTTTCGGAGCGAAGTAATCATTGGAACCAAAGACGAATGCACCAGGTCGGGTGAGCAGTTCACTAAGTGCATCAAGCACGAGTGGAACAGAATCGCGGTGCGCTAGGAAGTCACCGGTAATAATGGTGAAATCCACCTCGTAAGTGGCAAGTTCACGAAGGTCATCAAGCTTCCCCTTTTGCTTTGGGGTGAGGTGCAAATCAGAGAGATGGAGAATCGATATCGACTCTCCCGAGGCAAGAAGTGGGAGTTCGACCTCGTGGAGCGTAATCATGTCTCAATGGTAGGGAAAATATGCGAGAATTGCGCCATGGGCTTGAAAGAGATGTTACAACACGACCTCACTGAATCGATGCGTGCTAAAGATGAGATTGTCATGGCGACTATCCGTCTTGCGTTAACGGCAATCACCAATGAAGAGGTTGCTGGCAAAGAAGCGAAGACCTTAAATGAAGCCGAAATTATTCAAGTGCTCTCACGCGAGGCTAAGAAGCGTCGCGAATCTGCTGAGGCGTTTGAGGCTGCCGGGCGCAGCGATCGCGCAGAGCGTGAACGTGCTGAGGGCGAAATAATTGCGCGGTACTTACCGCAACAATTAACGGCTGCTGAATTAGATGCGCTTATTAAGGAAGCGATTGCTCAGACTGGTGCCAGTGGACCTGCTGGGATGGGTCAAGTGATGAAGGTTCTCGCACCAAAAATTGCAGGACGTGCCGATGGTGGCGCAGTCTCTGCTGCGGTCAAAGCTGCGCTATCAATTTAGTTTGTCACTAGAGGGAGAGAGAAAATGGCTATCACGAAGTTTGAATATGTCACTGTTCCACTACTTACCCACGCCACAAAGCAGATTCTCGACACTTGGGGATCTGAAGGCTGGGAGTTGATTCAGGTCATCCCTGCACCAGGTGGGGGAGACCAACTTGTCGCTTACATGAAACGGGAGATTGCTTAATGGCACACGAAAAAGTTAGAGCGCGCCTTGCAGAGCTTGGTTTAGAGCTGCCAGTGGCCGCGATTCCAGTTGCTGCTTATGTTCCTGCAGCGCGCGATAGCAAATTAGTTTTTACTGCCGGCCAATTGCCAACGGTTGATGGCAAAATTTCGAAGACTGGCAAAGTCGGCAGCGATGTAACTGTTGAAGAGGCGTACGAATTAGCGAAGATTTGTGGTTTGAATGTATTGGCTGCCCTCGCTTTAGTGTGTGATCTCGATGAGATCAAGCAGATTGTTAAAACTGTTGGCTTTGTAAATAGCGCACCAGGATTCACCAATCAAGCCGGAGTTGTGAATGGCGCAAGCGAACTCTTTATTAACGTGCTTGGCGAAGCAGGGCGCGCAGCTCGTTCCTCGGTTGGAGTTGCAGAGTTGCCACTTAACGCGCCAGTCGAAGTTGAGGTCGTAGTAACGCTGAAGTAATTTATTTAGCGCGTTTTGCTAGACGTTCTTCATCAAGGATTGTGACTGCGCGAGCCTCAAGTCGTAACCAATTACGTCCTGCAAAATCTGCGAGCGCTTTGTTTACAGTCTCACGTGAAGCGCCAACTAACTGGGCTAGCTCCTCTTGAGTGAGATCATGATTGACATGGATGCCTTCATCATTTTCGCTACCGAAGCGATGGGCAAGTTGTAATAGCGCCTTCGCAACGCGACCTGGAACATCGGAAAAGACAAGGTCTTCAACAATAGATGCGGTCCGGCGAAGACGTTGTGCCAGAGATTTGAGCAAGTGGAATGCAACTTCAGGGCGTGCACGTAAAAGTTGTTGCAGATCTTCGTTCTTAAGCGCGAGCAGCCGTGCATCGGTAACTGCAGTTGCAGTCGATGCGCGCTGTCCAAGGTCAAAGAGCGAGAGCTCACCGAACATATCGCCGGGGCCAAGGATTGAGAGCAGGTTTTCGCGACCATCATTGCTTACGGTGCCCAGCTTCATTTTGCCTTCGACGATGACGTAAAGGCGATCGCCTTGGTCGCCCTCGGAGAAAAGTACCTTGCCACGGGTAAGGCGAACCTCATCCATCGAGGCGGTAAGGGCACGCGCAGATTCATCGTCGAGCGCGATGAATAGCGGGGCTTTCCTGACCTCGGTATCAATGGCGTCCATGAGGGCAAACTTACCGGGAATCAGTTGGCGGCGCGAATTCGCGTACCCTGAAGCGCATGGCAAGCGCGGGTGCGATCTACCGAATCTTGAGCAAGGAATACCCTGACGCGTGCTGTGAATTAGATTTCAAAACGCCATATCAACTCCTTGTCGCAACTGTTTTATCTGCTCAATGCACTGATAAACGAGTTAATGCGGTTACTCCGGCACTTTTCACAAAATATCCAGGTGCAAAGGAAATGGCAGGTGCGCGTATTTCGGATATCGAAAAAATTATCAAATCCACTGGATTCTTCCGAGCTAAGGCGAGAAATATTAAAGCGCTCTCGCAAGAAATTATGGGGCGCTACCAAGGAGAAGTCCCTGTTGATTTAGATGAGCTCGTAACGCTGCCAGGAGTTGGGAGAAAAACTGCAAATGTTCTGCTCGGCAATGCTTTCGATATTCCAGGACTGACTGTTGATACACACTTCGGAAGATTGTCGCGAAGATTTGGTTGGACCAAAGAAGATGATCCGGTAAAAGTTGAGCGAGATGTGGCAAAGTTAATCCCGAAAAAAGAGTGGACGCATCTTTCGCATCGATTGATTTGGCATGGCAGAAGGATTTGTCATTCTAGAAAACCAGCGTGTGGCGCTTGTCCACTAGCCAAATTATGTCCCTCATTTGGAATTGGTGAGAGTGATCCTCAATTGGCAGAGAAATTAGTCAAGAGTAAGGAGCGATGGTGATGGCTCCCGAATGGTTAAGTAATTTCCTAAATTTAGATGCTCGACTAGGCAGTGATGATTTTCTTTACAACATCCGCCCAAAAAGCAAGGATGTTGCCTCAAGCAAAAAAGGCGCAGTACTTATCCTGTTGCATGATGGTGCAGATGGACCTGAAGTATTGATCACTCTGCGATCAGAGGGATTGCGTGCTCACAGCGGACAACCTTCTTTTCCAGGTGGAGCGCTTGAAGGTGATGAAAGTGCTCGTGATGCTGCGCTACGTGAGAGCACAGAAGAGGTTGGTCTTCAACGCGAAAGCGTAGATTTATTAGCTGAACTTCCCGCTCTCTTTATTCCGCCAAGCAATTTTCTCGTCACACCAATTCTTGGCTTGTGGCGCGAACCGCATCAACTCACTCCTGAAGTAAGTAGCGAGGTAGTCCGTGCTGAGTTCATCGCGTTGAAAGAATTGGCACATCCTGAAAATCGGATCATGCTCCGCCACAAAAGTGGCTACCGCGGACCTGCTTTTGATGTGGCTGGGATGCGGATCTGGGGCTTTACCGGAGGTATTCTTGACCGACTCCTCTATTACTCTGGATTTGAACGAGAATGGGATCAGACAAGAACCGTAGAGTTAGAGCCATGAACCTTGTCGATATTGCTCTCGCCGCCCTCGTGGCATATTCCATTTATAGCGGTTATCGAAGCGGACTAATCACCGGCATCTTCTCTTTTATTGGTTTAGTTGGTGGTGGATTACTTGGATTAAAATATGGAGCTGAGATAGTCGCGAATTTTGCGAGCACCTCATCGCGAATACAGAGCACCGCCCTCGCAGTAGCAGTTGGCGCATTTGCTGGTCATTTCATTCTGGGCCGGATAGCGAAGTGGTTCCGGAAGAACTTCTTATGGAAACCATTGAAAGCTGTAGATTCAATTTTAGGTGTCGTACTGCATCTAGCAAAGACGCTAATACTCATCTGGATTTTTGGCGAGCTTGCACTGATATTACCTAGCGAAGGAATCTCAAAAGCAGCAGATCAGAGTGTGATCATCACGCAAGTATCTACCTATGGACCAAGTGTTCTTGCAGATTTCATAACAAATATTGAGAGCAAACTGACAAATCAAACCAACTAGATTTTGGAAATAATTCATTTAAGAAGGTGAGTGGCAATGAATAAGATTTCTCGTCTGATGCAAGTAGTTTTTTCTCTACTTGCAGCACTTCTCTTATTAGTCAGTTGCTCATCAACTAACCAATCAGATAAATTTTCGAGCACAGATTTAATGTTTGCAGACATGATGATCCCGCATCATGAGCAAGCGATTCAGATGTCTGAACTTGCAATTGTGATCTCCGATAATGAACAAATAGTCTCACTTGCCCGGCAGATTAAAGCAGCACAGGCTCCTGAGATTGAACAGATGAAGTTATGGCAAGACTCCGGAGACCCTGGACACATGGGACATGACATGATGGAAGATTTTGACGAAGCGGGAAACGGCATGATGGGGATGCTTGATGAAAGTGAAATCTCTGAGCTAGAGCGTGCAAAAGGTGTTGAGTTTGATCGGCTTTTTCTCCAAGGGATGATTGCCCACCACGAAGGTGCAATTGATATGGCTCAGATGATTGTGGATTCAAGTAACGCGGAGGCAGCAGCTCTTGGCAAGGCAATTATCGATTCTCAAACAGCTGAGATAGCGAAAATGAAAACCCTGCTCGCTTCCCTTGTTTAATTACTATTTAATCTTCGCTTTTTCCAGCCTTTAGACCTTCAGAGATCAACTTCATAACATTTGGGTCCGCCAATGTTGTTGAATCACCAACAGCTCGATTCTCTGCAACGTCACGAAGTAAGCGGCGCATAATCTTGCCGCTTCGAGTTTTTGGAAGTTCCGCAACAACAAGAATCTGCTTTGGTTTAGCGATTGGCCCAATTTCTTTCGCAACATGGTTGCGAAGTTCCTGGATTAACTCTTCACCACCAACATTCGGCACGCCACCTCGCAAAATGACGAATGCAGCAATTGCTTGCCCAGTCATTGCATCGTTAGCACCCACAACAGCTGCCTCAGCGACAGCAGGATGTGAGACAAGCGCAGATTCAACCTCAGTTGTTGAGATGCGGTGTCCAGACACATTCATCACATCATCGACGCGACCGAGCAACCAAATTGCACCATCATCATCGAGCTTCGCTCCATCGCCAGCAAAATAGAGGCCGTTAAAGCGCGACCAGTACGTCTCTTTATAGCGCTCCGGCTCACCCCAAATACCACGGAGCATTGAAGGCCATGGCTTATCTAGAACTAGATAACCGCCGCCCCCATTGCCAACCGTCTTTGCTTCATCATCGACAACCTTTGCGCTGATACCAGGAAGGGTGCCCATTGCAGATCCAGGTTTAGTCGCAGTGACTCCAGGAAGTGGCGAAATCATGATTGCGCCTGTTTCAGTTTGCCACCAAGTATCAACAATTGGGCAGCGATTCCCACCAATAACTTCGCGATACCACATCCACGCTTCAGGATTGATTGGTTCACCGACAGAGCCAAGTAAGCGAAGTGATGACAAGTTGAACTTGTTTGGAAATTCATCTCCCCATTTCATCCAGGTACGGATCAACGTTGGAGCTGTGTACAAAATAGTTACACCGTACTTTTCAATTAACTCAAAAATACGCCCTTTATGCGGCGTATCGGGGGTTCCTTCATACATAACTTGTGTCGCACCATTAATAAGTGGCCCGTACACAATGTAGCTATGGCCCGTAATCCAACCCACATCTGCGGTGCACCAATAAACATCTGTTT
>JBEGVX010000046.1:0-5826 GCA_041178105.1 Actinomycetota bacterium | reverse complement strand
CTGCATAGATCTGTGCCATCTGTAGCGGTGTCATAGTGGTATCGCCTTGGCCGATTGCGAAGTTAACCGCATCCCCGGCACGGATCTTCCCGCCATCAACGCAATTCTCTTTCGCAATTGCAATCAGATATGGCGTTAATTGAGATTTCTTAGCGCGCTTTTCATAATTGCAGAAAAAGTCTTTATTTCGCTCATGCCAGCCAGTACGCCACTTTCGATCTGCTAGTCGCCCCGCAGATTCCGAGGGAAGGTCTATTCCGGTTCGCTTACCCAGTTGAAATCCTGCGGCCGCTTTGTAGAAGTAATCATTGGCGTTTTCTTTTGGTCGCAACCCGCCATCCTTTAACCATTCGTTATAGGCAATTTGGTACCAAAGAGTGTCACACGAGATGGCAATTCCCTCTTCCATAGAGATTCGTCCAGCGCCCTTGCTCTCGTAATTACGAAAGGTTCGATTTCCAACTTTAAATTCAGCCGGGCAATCGTAGGTACCATTTAAGTCGTACCCTGCTTTTGCCGCCGCAGCAACTGATACGACTTTGAACGCAGAGGCGGGAGCAAAAGTTCCTTGCAGCGCGCGCGAGAGCGCTGGCACGCCAGTTTTTGCGCTATACAAATCACGCGCCTGTTGAGCAGTAATTCCCTGCTCCCAGATGTTCGGGTCATATGTTGGATACGAGGCTATTGCCAGCACTCGACCATTCTTCACATCCATAACTATTGCAGCGCCAGCATCTGCCTTACGAGCGCCTTTTTTATCTACCGTGCCAGAACGCGCCCGAATAATTGCAGCAAGCAACTCTCGTTCGACAACCGCTTGTAATTTTGCATCGATACTCGTAACCAAATGATTCCCAGGAGTAGCCTTTTTATCTTTCATGACACTGGTTGCTGATTCTTTTCTATCAACCACAATTGTTTTCACGCCAGGCTCGCCCCGGAGCACATAGTCATACGTCTTCTCTAGTCCCGCCTTTCCAATAGATTCATTTAGATAACGTTTTCGCGTCGTATCGCTAGCCAATTCTTTTTCACTGATTGGTCCGACATATCCAAGTAGATGCGCACCATTCACTCCCTCAGTACCGGGGTAATAACGGAATCCTTGTGGAGAGGCCAAGATGCCTGGATAGCGCTCTGCATGTTCGACGATAGAGAGCGCGACCTCTTCACTTGCATCAACAGAGATAGGAATTGGTTGATATCGCGAACCATTCCAACAGCGCGCTCCACCGGTCAATTTAGCGTCAACCTTTTCGCCGCATAATCTAGTTTTTCCAAAAACCTCTTCGTAAGGCATTTTCAACACTTTTGCTGTTGCTCGCAAGGATGTGGCGCCACGATCGGCTTCTTTATCAAGGATTGATCTGTCAACAGAAATCACTAAACCGACTCGATTTATTGCGAGCGGTTTTCCGCTGCTATCAAGAATCATTCCTCGAGTTGCTTGCGTCACGACATTTCGACTCTGAATATCCAGCGCAGCATCTTGATATTTGTCAGTTGCAGCAACCTGCAAATAGAAAAGTCGTCCGAAGAGCGCAGCCATCAAGGAGAAGAGCAGTATTTGCAGAAATAACGTGGCATAACGCGAACGCTCACCCATTGATTCCGCCTACTCCACGTGGCCCCAGTGAACCTTGAACTCCCTGGGCAAATCGCGCAAGACGAATAATTAATGGCGAAAGCAGCGGTGTAAAAAGAGCTGACCAGAGCAGCACCCCTGGCGCCGTTCGCGAGAATGAGAGTCCTTGCTCGGCGCTAATTACCCAACTCGTTACGGCAAAAAGAATTAACGTTAGTAAGAGAGCACCGGTCACGGTAACCGTCAATGTCACGGGAGCGCGACGACTTGACCGTAGCTGTACGCCCATCTCTGAAGTGGCGTAACAAACTGCGGCGAGCACAAATGCCCAGTGTCCGATGAAACCCACCGACAAAGGATTAAAGTCAAAGAGCAATCCAGCTATAAATCCTTGCAGGGCAGCAAATTCTGGATCCTCCAGAAATGCCCACGCCAGAACAACAATAAGAAATATCGAAGGATCTGCAAAGGGAAAGGCAATCCGCGAAATCACTGCATTCTGTAGCGCAAGGGCAATCAGCGCTATCGGTAAGAAAAAAAGAGTTTTACGCACTACTGCTTCGCTTTCTTACTCTTGCTCGGTGTAGGCGTTGGCGTTGGCGTTGGCGTTGGCGTTGGTGTGATGTACACCGTAACCGTAGGCGTAGGTGTAGGTCGTGGTGCGGGCGGGAGGAGGGAATCACGAGGATTCACGCGCACCTTCCCCGTGACTACTGCAACAATCTCCAAAGAGTTGAGGCGAACAAATGGTCTCACGAGTGCAGTTTTCGTTAAGGTTCCCGAACTCTGGTCCACTGAAACCACAGTGCCCACCGGGACTCCTGGAACAAACGGGCGACCGTTGCTGCTACCTCTAGCGACCAATCGATCTCCAACTTTCAGCGTTGAAGCGGAGTCAAAAAGAGTGAGCGAAAGTTCGTCATTTCCTGTTCCCGTAACAACGCCAAGAATTCCACTGCCTTCCATACGAATTCCGGCTTTAAAGGTTTCATCATCTAGTAGCAGTGCAATACAGGTATTAGAAGATACCGAAATAACGCGCCCTGCTAAGCCCGCTCCAGCGATGACAGTCATATCGGTTTTAACTCCGTCGCGGGAGCCCACATCTAACTCCACCGTACGAGAGAAACCCGCGGCAGAGCCCGCGGAAATGACCCGCGCAGCGACACTTTCGTAGCGACCAGCACCTGCAAGATCAAGAACTTCTTTTAACTGCTTAATCTCTCTTGAGAGAACCGAGAATCGACTGATCTCTTCCTCTAACTCTGCGTTTTTAGACTCCAAATCTTCAATCTTTTGAGAGGTTCTCCCTAAATTTGCGGCGTCAGAAACAAAATTACTAATTGGGTCATAAAAGAATCGGAAGAATGATTGAATGGGAGCAAGCACGGTATTGGTGATGCTTCGGAAGGTTTGTCCAGGGACGCTGCCGCGCAAATCTAAGGTAACAATGATTAAAGCAGTTACAAGTAGTGCGATGAGAAAGAAACGTGAGCGAGACTTATCTGGTACTGCCAATGCGTCACCCCACTCTCAGCCCAAACGCTAAACGGCTGCTATCTGCGAGGCTCGGAGATCAAAACTTTCTCTAGAGCTTCGAACTCTTCAATGCATCGACCGGTACCCATAACTACAGCGTTGAGTGGATTCTCTGCAATATGAACCGCGATTCCTGTCTCGTGGCGTAAGCGCTCATCTAGTCCATGTAAAAGCGCTCCGCCTCCAGTGAGCACAATGCCGCGATCCATAATGTCGCCAGAGAGCTCTGGCGGACAGCTATCGAGCGTAGTTTTTACTGCTTCAACAATTCGAGAGACGGGTTCATCAATCGCTTTGCGAATCTCTTCGGCAGTTACCAAGATGGTCTTCGGTAAACCGGTGACGAGGTCGCGGCCGCGAATTTCAGCATCAGGTTCCCCAACTGCTGGGAAAGCTGATCCAATAGCCATCTTTATTTCTTCAGCAGTTCGTTCGCCAAGAAGTAGCGAATATTCTCGCTTAATCCAGGTGATGATTGCTTGATCGAGTTCGTCGCCACCAACACGAATGGATTGCACTGTAACGATTCCACCCAGAGAGATCACTGCAATTTCTGTCGTGCCACCACCAATGTCAACAACCATATTTCCCGTTGGCTCATGAATCGGAAGGCCGGCACCAATTGCCGCAGCCATTGGTTCTTCAATGATGTACACCTTGCGAGCTCCTGCGGCATAGCCAGCGTCCTTTACCGCGCGCTGTTCAACGCCAGTAATTCCTGATGGGACGCAGACAACCAGTCGAGGTTTGGCGAAGTGGCGTCGTTTATGCACCTTTTGAATAAAGTAACGGAGCATTCGCTCAGTAGTGTCGAAATCGGAGATTACGCCATCTTTTAGCGGCCTAATCGCCACAATATTGCCCGGAGTTCGACCAATCATTTTCTTAGCTTCGAGCCCTACAGCAAGAATTCCGCCGGTATCTTGATTTATTGCAACAACACTCGGCTCGTTGAGCACGATTCCACGACCGCGGACATACACCAAAGTATTTGCCGTTCCTAAATCAATCGCCATGTCGCGACCGATGAAAGACATTGTCCGTGCCATTACTTACCTCCGAAGAAAAGTGCAATTTCGCGCTCTGCCGATTCAATCGAATCAGAACCGTGCACAATGTTCTGAACAACTTTTGTACCTTGGTCACGCGCTAAGTCGCCACGAATTGTTCCTGGTGCAGCAACAGTTGGATCGGTTGCTCCAGCGAGTGAACGGAATCCTTCGATTACTCGATTGCCTTCGGCAATGAGCGCAACGATCGGACCCGAGAGCATAAATTCGACCAGCGGCTCATAGAAAGGTTTGCCAACATGCTCGGCATAGTGCTTCTCTAGAAGTGCACGATCTGCATTGAGAAATCTGATGTTTGAAATGGAATATCCCTTGCGCTCAATTCGAGCAATAACTTCGCCAATAAGGTTACGGCGAACCCCATCAGGCTTGATTAAAACGAGGGTCCGTTCCGTGGCTGACATGGGTACAGCCTAATGGCTTACTGAGGGGTCAGACGAGCGCGGGCTGCCTCGCCGGCTCGGCCAACGAGTATCGCCGCAATCCAGAGTAGGGCGAATATCCCGCCAAGTGCATACATCGAGGTGACGACCAATCCATATCCAATAAGGGGAATCTGTAGGAGCGATCCGATAACCCAACCCGATTTTCGCTTGAGTAAACCTGGGGTGAGTAGGAGCGCAATCGCAAGGACTCCTCCCACAATGAGCTGCCAAGCGTCCGACGAATTCATGGCAATTAATAGCGCAAATCCCATGGTGAAAGCTTCCATGACAAGAACGCTAGAACCGAGCATTCTCATGAATGGCCTCCTCGTTTCAACAATGCGCGTGCTTGCCCCACTGTAATCACTGAACCTGTTATGACAATTCCAATGGATTGCGCCGGATGGCTTGCCTTATCCATTGCCGCTTCGATAGCGCCTGCAATTGAACCAGCGGAACTTACCCGGTCCTCTTCAAAAATGTCCACGGCAATTTTAAATAAATCCTCTGTGGGCATGGCCCGAGGCGAGTTATTTTCCGTAACAATTATTTCATCTACAATATTCGAAAGTTCACTTAAGAAACTAACCGCATCTTTATCTGCCAAAATCGCAACTACTGCGACTATCCGATCAAATGCGAATTCTTCGCTAAGAGACTCATGCAGAGCAACTGCCCCATGGTGATTGTGTGCTGCATCGATTATGACAGTTGGATTACGGCGCATCACTTCAAGCCGTCCTGGCGAACTTGCCTGGGCAAAACCGTCTCGAATTGCATCTACATCTAACCGCTCCGCGCCTCCACCTAGAAAAGCCTCTACAGCAACGAGCGCTAATGTGGCATTCGACGCTTGATGTCGGCCATAAAGCGGGAGGAAAATATCGTCATAAGTTCCACCTAGCCCTTGAATGCTCAATAACTGACCACCAACCGCAACATCGCGGCGAAGTAGTGCAAAATCTAAACCCTCACGGAGTGGAATTGCTTCGCTCTTGGCGCTCTCACGAATGAGAACTTCAGCAGCTTCCCGCGTTTGATGGGCAAGCACTGAAGGTTTTCCCTCTCTAAAAATTCCCGCCTTTGTATGAGCAATCTCAGCAATTGTGTTCCCTAAATACTCCTGATGATCGAGGCCGATTGGAGTCATGACTGCGACATCTGAATTGATCACATTGGTTGCATCCCAAGCTCCACCAACACCACA
>JBEGVX010000045.1:0-12707 GCA_041178105.1 Actinomycetota bacterium | reverse complement strand
TGAGTCTTTACAACCATGCCATTCTCAACTGGGATTGTGCATGAGGCTTGCGGTTTAGGAAATGCGCGACCATTAATCTCGATGTAAACCAAACATTGGCGACATGCGCCGACTGGGGAGAGTAAGGGGTGATCGCAAAAGCGCGGAATTTGAATTCCCAATTGCTCGGCTGCGCGAATTACCAACGTTCCCTTTGGAACGGTAACTTCGAATCCATCGATTGTGAGCGTGATTAAATCAGTTTGTGGTTGGACGGCGGTCATTGACTTATGCACCTGCCTTGCTAGACGCGAAAAGAGTTGATGCAACTGGATCAAATGGACAACCACCATGTGTGAGATGAGCTAGATACTCATCACGGAAATATTTAATGGAAGACATAATGGGGCTAGCCGCACCATCGCCAAGTGCGCAGAATGAACGACCTAATAAGTTGTCGCAGAGATCGAGCAACTTCGCAAGATCCGCTTCGCTGCCCTTTCCATTTTCGAGATCGCGAAGTATCTGCACTAACCACCACGTTCCTTCTCGGCAAGGTGTGCACTTGCCACAAGATTCATGTTTGTAAAACTCAGTCCATCGCAGTACGGCGCGCAGCACACAAGTTGTTTCATCAAAAATCTGTAGCGCTTTTGTGCCAAGCATCGAACCTGCCGCACTGACCGATTCATAATCAAGTGGTGTATCTAGATGCGCATCGGTGAAGATTGGAGTCGATGAACCACCTGGAGTCCAGAATTTCAATTTATGGCCAGTCCGTACTCCGCCAGCCAATTCCAATAATTCGCGGAGCGTGATCCCTAGTGGCGCTTCGAATTGACCAGGATTGTTCACATGGCCTGAGAGCGAATAGAGGGTAAAACCTTTGCTCTTTTCGGTTCCCAATGACGAGAACCACTCCGCACCCTTTTCAATAATTGCGGGGACCGATGCGATTGACTCAACATTATTTACAACCGTTGGACGGGCATAAAGCCCTGCAATTGCAGGAAATGGTGGACGAAGACGAGGTTGACCGCGGAAGCCTTCAAGTGAATCTAAGAGCGCTGTCTCTTCACCACAAATATATGCACCTGCACCAATATGTAGCGTTAACTCGAGATCAAACCCAGTACCCAAGATGTTCTTGCCAAGGTAACCAGCTTTATAAGCATCTTCAATTGCCTGAAGTAATCGACGTGTCACGTGTGTGACTTCGCCGCGAATGTAGATAAATGCATGCTTAGCGCGAATGGCGTACGACGCAATAATTACGCCCTCGACGAGAACATGTGGATTGGCCATCAAAAGTGGTGTGTCTTTGCAAGTTCCTGGTTCAGATTCGTCAGCGTTAACCACCAAATAGTGATCTTTATTGTCGCCTTGTGGAATGAAGCCCCATTTATTTCCAGTAGGGAATCCTGCGCCACCACGACCGCGTAATCCAGAGTCTTTAACCATTTGAATAACCGCATCGGGATCCATCGCGAGCGCTTTCTTGACGGAGTTATATCCACCATGGCGTTGATAGCCAGCGATAGTAAAAGAATCTTTTTCATCCCAATGTGCTGAGAGAACAGGCGTTAATTTACTCATTTATTTCCGCTCCCCCTTAGCAATCTTCAAGCCAAGCAATGTGGGGTCGCCAGCTTGAGTACCTTCATTTGCACGACCATCATTAAATCCAGCTAACACTTCAGATGCTTCCTTGAATGTTGGTACTGAACTTGGTCCGCGCGTTGGCGCTGGTTTCTTTCCAGCACGGAGATCATCAACAAGAGTCTTTGAGCTTTCAACAGTTTGATTATCAAAGAACTCCCAGTTCACCATGACGACCGGCGCATAGTCACACGCCGCATTGCACTCGATGTGTTCAAGAGAGATTTTTCCATCTG
The DNA here is from genome assembly GCA_041178105.1 of Actinomycetota bacterium. Taxonomy (GTDB): domain Bacteria; phylum Actinomycetota; class Actinomycetes; order Nanopelagicales; family Nanopelagicaceae; genus IMCC26077. The sequence goes on along the minus strand of JBEGVX010000045.1, from coordinate 10,833 downwards.
ACGTGCGCTCATTGTTCTCGATGCCGAGATGATCTTTGAGGCCAGCAAAAATTGCATCGCCACCCATAATCGCGCACAAAGTATTTGTACATACGCCGACGTGATATTCACCTGCAGGCGTCTTTCGATATTGCGTGTAAAACGAGGCCACTGCATGCACCTCTGCGGTAGTGAGCTCAAGCTTGTCAGCAATGACTTCAATGCCTTCGGGTGTGACAAAACCATCGCGAGCTTGGACTAAGTGCAACATCGGCATAATTGCTGAGCGAGAACGTGGATAACGAGCGATGATTGCATCTAGGCGAGATAAGAAATTCGCATCAAATGTTGAGGCCATTATCTATCGACACCTCCCATAACTGGATCGATGGAGGCAACAGCGGCAATCACATCGGCAACCAGGCTTCCTTCACACATCGCTGCAGTTGATTGCAGATTGTTAAAAGAAGGTTCACGGAAGTGAACGCGGTATGGACGAGTGCCACCATCAGAGATGATGTGTGCGCCGAGTTCACCACGAGGCGACTCGACCGCCGTATAAACCTGACCTGCTGGAACACGGAATCCTTCAGTCACCAATTTGAAGTGATGAATCAGCGCTTCCATCGACGTTCCCATAATTTCGCGAATGTGATCGAGTGAGTTGCCAAGCCCATCTCCACCAAGTGAGAGTTGAGATGGCCAGGCAATCTTCTTATCGCCAACCATGACCGGGCCGGGCTCTAGTCGATCAAGAACTTGTTCAATAATGCGAAGGCTCTGCTCTATCTCATACACGCGAATCATGAAGCGGCCGTATGCATCTGCAGTATCTGCAGTAACGACATCAAATTCAAAGTTCTCATAACCGCAATATGGTTGAGTCTTTCGAAGATCCCACGGCATTCCCGTTGCGCGAAGTACTGGGCCAGTAACTCCGAGCGCGATGCAACCAGCGAGATCTAGATGAGCAACACCGGCAGTGCGCTTCATCCAAATCGAGTTACCAACGAGCATCTTCTCGTTATCTTTTAGGTTCTTCCGAATTGCTTTTACAGTCTCGCGAATTTTTGGAATCGCATCCTCTGGCAAGTCATTTGCCAATCCACCTGGGCGGATATATGCAGTATTCATTCGAAGGCCTGATGCCATCTCGAAGATGTCGAGAATCATCTCGCGCTCACGGAATGCGAAGAACATCGGAGTAATCGCACCCAATTCGAGGCCACCAGTGCCAAGGCAGACCAAATGAGAGGAAATTCGATTGAACTCCATCATCATCACGCGAATCAATGTGGCGCGCTCTGGAACTTGATCAGTGATACCAAGAAGTTTCTCTACTGCAAGGCAATACGCCGCCTCATTAAACATTGGCGAGAGGTAATCCATACGGGTAACGAAGGTTGTCCCTTGAACCCATGATCGATACTCGGTGTTCTTTTCAATGCCGGTATGGAGATAACCAATTCCGCAACGAGCTTCAGTAACGGTTTCCCCTTCGAGCTCAAGAATTAGACGGAGCACGCCATGTGTTGAGGGATGTTGTGGCCCCATATTTACCACTACACGCTCTTCTTGAGTTGAACCAATCTCTGTTACAAGATCATCCCAATCGCCACCGGTGACCGAATAAATTCGACCCTCTGTGGTCTCTCGCGCTGTGTTGTACGAATTATTGGCTTGCGACATTAGCGATACACCCGCCGATCACTTGGCGGCGGAACAGTTGCGCCCTTGTACTCAACGGGGATTCCACCGAGTGGATAATCCTTACGTTGCGGGTGACCATTCCAATCATCAGGCATGAAGATTCGTGTCAGCGCAGGATGGCCATCAAAAATAATTCCAAACATGTCGTAGGTTTCCCGCTCATGCCAGTTATTGCCTGCCCACACTTCAACGAGTGAAGGAATATGCGGATCGCTATCTGGTGTAGAGACTTCAATCCGAATTCGCTGATTACGCGTTAATGAAAGGAGCGGATAAAGCGCTCGTAATTCACGGCCACTTTCATCGGGGTAATGCGCGCCACTGACTCCAAGACACATTTCAAATTTCAAATCATCACGAAGTACAAGAGCCACCTCTTGCAATTTCGCGCGACGGACATGGAGCGTTAATTCACCACGATCAACTACAACCCGTTCAATTGCATCGCTAAAACCAGGATAAGCGCGCTCTAATCCATCTACTACTTCGTCGAAATACCCGCCAAAAGGTCGCTCCGATGATCCAACCTGAATCTTTCGTCGCTGCAATCCACCATAACCCGAAGTATCGCCAGATCCAGCCACCCCAAACATTCCGGTGCTTTCGGCGCTCATATTCTGCTTTGCGATATCGCTCATGCAAGCAATCCCTTTAATTCAATGGTTGGCTTTGCGGCGAGCGCTGCAGCCTCAACTTCTTTGATGATTTGCGCACGGTTGATACCGAGTTTGGAATTCTTAATTTCTTCGTGAAGCTTGATAATTGCATCCATCAACATTTCTGGACGCGGGGGACAACCTGGAAGATAAATATCAACCGGCACCACGTGATCAACGCCTTGCACAATTGCATAGTTATTGAACATACCGCCAGAGGATGCGCATGCACCCATTGCGATTACCCATTTTGGATCAGACATTTGGTCGTATACCTGGCGAAGCACTGGCGCCATTTTGTTACTGACTCGACCAGCAACAATCATTAAATCTGCTTGACGCGGTGAACCGCGAAAGACTTCCATACCAAATCGAGCTAAGTCATAGCGACCAGTAGTAACCGCCATCATCTCAATTGCGCAACAGGCAAGACCGAATGTTGCTGGCCACAATGAGTTCTTTCGCATGTAGCCAACAAGTTTTTCAACAGTGGTCAGTGCAAAACCACTAGGAAGTTTCTCTTCGAGACCCATTAGTCCCACTCCAATCCACCACGGCGCCATACATATGTATAAGCGACAAAAACGGTAAGGATGAACAAGAACATTTCGACGATTCCAAATAAGCCAAGTTGATCGAAAGCAACTGCCCATGGATAAAGAAAGACGATTTCGATATCAAAAATGATAAAGAGCATCGCAGTTAAGAAATACTTAATAGGAAAACGTCCGCCACCAGCTGCTTGCGGAGTTGGTTCGATGCCGCACTCGTAAGCTTCGGCTTTTGCCCGGTTATATCGACGTGGTCCAGTGAGGTAGCCGGCAACAACGGAAATCACAGCAAAACCGAAGCCAATAGCCCCAATTGCGAGAATCGGAACATATGGATTCATCGCTCCCCCTTGAGCCGGATCGGTTATGACGTTGAGGTCAGAGCCAAATGGCGCCTACTCCTTCAAATCTTACGGGGCATTCTCGCCTCGAGTTACCGCCCTCGAGTGTTATCTGACCCACCTTAAGTGCCCTTAATTGGGCTTATGTGCAGAGTGGATCGCCACTATCCCGCCAGTGAGGTTCTGCCATGCCGCGCTGCCCCAGCCGGCCTGGCCAATCAGCTCGGCGAGCGCGCGTTGGTTAGGCCACGCCTCAATCGATTCAGCCAGATAGGTATAGGCATCGGAGTTGGAGGAGAAGGCTCGGGCCAGCGGTGGGAGTACGCGCATCAGATAGCGGAAGTACATGGCTCGGAAGATGCGATTAGTTGGGTGGGAGAACTCGCAGACCACTAAGCGCCCGCCAGGCGCGCAGACTCGATAAGCCTCTTCCAAAGCGCGCTTGGTATCAGCAACATTACGTAAACCAAAAGAGATTGTTACAACGTTAAAGGAGTTATCGGCAAAGGGAAGGGCCAGATTGTCGGCTGCAATAAAGGGGAGTTCTCGTTCACGAGTTGCACCTGCCTCCAGCATTCCCAGCGAGAAGTCAGATGCAAAAGCGGTAGCACCAGCAGCGGCAAGCGGCGCGGTGGAAGAGCCGGTTCCGGCAGCGCAATCAAGAATTCGCATTCCAGGGCGGGGGGCAATTGTGCTCACAACAACTTTTCGCCAGGCCTTGGTCCGCCCCAGACTTAATAAATCATTGAGAAGGTCATAGCGCTTTGCCACTTGATCAAACATGGCGGCGACATCCTTGGGCGACTTGTCGAGTCGGGCACGTACCATGGGGTACATCTTTATGGTGTGTACGCTCAGATGCCAATCGAGTTTTCGTTCGAATTGAAGGAGGCAGATCTGTGACCACAATCCCTGCTAGTCCCCAGTCGCTCCGCGCCGCGATTTTTCCGAAGAGCACGCTTCTGACTAATAGCGCCTTGGCTCTTGGAGGCGTTGCCTTCCTTGCAGCGATGGCTCAGATTGCTCTGCCAATTCCCGGATCACCTGTGCCAGTCACCGGTCAAACCCTTGGCGCACTACTTATTGGTGCAAGTTATGGGCGCGCGCTCAGTGCAACTACCTTTGCGCTCTATCTTGGAATTGGAATCGCAGGGGCGCCGGTCTTCTCACAACAAGGACATGGCCTCGCAAAATTTATTGGACCCACCGGTGGTTACTTAGTGGGAATGTTCCTGGCAACTGTTGTCTTGAGCTTTCTTGCTTCTAAGAAGTGGGATAAAAAGTTACCTACTGCGCTACTTGCGATGTTAGTCGGACAAATAATTATTTTTACCTTCGGTTTACTCTGGCTGCAACAGTCAACTGGCAAAGATTGGGCATGGACGATTAACGCTGGACTTACCCCTTTTATCTTTGGCGAAGCGCTCAAATTAGCAATTGCAGCAACTGCTCTTCCAACTCTTTGGCGAGTGGTGGATAAGCGTCGTTCGTGAACTCTCCATCAGTACATACGATCGAAGTTAGCGATGCACAAAATTTACTTTCGCTACTTCCCGATAGCCAATCTCTTGCCTGGGTTCGTGGTGGAGATGGTTTAGTTGGTTGGGGCGAATTCGATCGACTAGAGGTAGTAGGCGCAGATAGATTTGAAAAAATTCGGCTCTGGTGGCGGGAGCACTGCGCACACTTCACAATCCACGATGAAGTGAAAAAGTTTGGCACCGGTCCATTGCTCTTTCTCTCTGGAACTTTTGACGCAGATGAAATAAGCGTTGCAATAATTCCAAAAGTAATTGTTGGTCAACGTAATGGCCGTACTTGGGTCACATGGATAGGCGAAGCGAGCGCTCCCGAACTAACGCCAGCAGCGCAACCAGAGGCGCCGCTCAATCTCAGTTGGGTGGGCGGCGCAATTTCGCCATCACAATGGGAGATTAATGTTGGAAAGGCGCTGGCAAAAATATATAGCGGTGAAATTTCGAAGGTGGTGCTAGCGCGTGACTTAGTTGCACAATCTGATTTACCTTTTGATGCCCGACACATCATGAATAAACTCGCAGAGAATTACAGCTCTACGTGGATTTTTTCCGTTGCCAATCTTGTGGGCGCTACTCCTGAGCTTCTCGTTCGGCTAAATAAAGGTCTAGTCACCTCACGAATTCTCGCTGGCACAATTCAGCGAACTGGCGATGATCAACGCGACTTAGCTCTCGCAGCTTCACTCGCTCGCTCATCAAAAGATCTTGAAGAGCATGAGTACGCTGTTGATTCAGTAGCGCAAACGCTCGCTCCTTTCTGTTCCTCAACAAATGTGCCAGAAACTCCATTTGTGCTCCACCTCTCTAATGTCATGCATCTTGCGACTGATGTCACCGGGGTGCTCACTGATTCACTAGCGCCAGCTGATCTCTTCACAGTTGTCCGGGAATTACATCCCTCTGCCGCCGTCTGTGGCACGCCACGTCCTGCTGCGCAACGTGTAATAAAAGAGGTTGAAGCGATGTCACGTGGTCGATATGCCGGCCCTGTTGGTTGGATTGATAGTAAAGGCGAGGGTGAGATTGGCATTGCACTTCGGTGTGCTCAGATTAATTCGACAAACCCGCGCGAAATTCGATTATTTGCCGGATGCGGAATTGTGCAAGGTTCTGACCCAGCGAAAGAATATGCTGAGAGCCAAGCGAAATTACTTCCGATTAGAGAAGCGCTAGAGAGCGCGTAAGGTTATTTAGAAGTTCGGCATTCGTTTTGCGATCAGGCATGTTCGCTACAATCACACGAATCCCTTCACCGCTTCTGGCAAGTTGAGCAATTAAAGCCTCTTGCGTTCTTACTCCAACTGCAGGAATGCCATAACTTTCAGCAATAGCTACTAGATCACGGCCATGTGGTGTTCCAAAAATCTTTTCAAACCCCGGCACATCTTTCTGTGGCAAAGTGGAGAAAATCCCACCACCATCATTGGCAATCACAATGATTGTCAGATTTGGCTTGACTTCTTCTGAACTAATTAATAAGCCATTAATGTCATGGAGAAAAGCAAGGTCACCCAAAATTGCAAATGTTCGACTGCGCGAGAGAGCAATTCCAAATGCGGTCGAAATATTTCCATCAATTCCGGCTAGCCCCCTATTTGCAAAAGTTTCGATTCCGCTCCGTGGCTCTGCGAATGCTTCAATATCGCGGATTGGTCGCGATGATGCGATGAAGAGCGCAGACTCAGAAGGCAACTCACGGAGCGTTGCAACAACAGCGGTTGGCTCCGACCAAATTGGTAGTAGATCAGGCAAACGCTCTGAGATTTCCTTCGAATAGTCGAAGAACTTCGCCTCCCAAATCGCATCGCGCTCATAAGCGCTATTCGTATTCACATGAGGAAGCGTGAGATGGATTTCATCCCCCTCTCGCTCGATATCTATCTCTTCCGTTCGTGAATCAACTACGACTACTTTTTCAGCAAGCGACAGATAGGCGCTCATAGCACGCGTTAACGTTAATCGGCCGATTACCATTGCCACTTTCGGCGCTAGCTCAACTCTTCGTTGCTCATCCGATAAGAGCAAGGAGGTGTGCGGTACCACCTTTATTCCTAGCAAGGGATCTTCGCTCAATATTGGCCAACCAAGCGCATCTGACAATTTCGCAATATCCGATGGCGCAATGCCTGCTCGATCATGTCCAAGAAGAATCACTCCATGCGGGTGATAGTTCTGCAACTGTCGCGGCGAGAAGAGCGGCGGATCTATTGGATTAATCTCGACATCTAGCGATTCACTCCATTCGAGCGGACCAACTAAGGGCTCGTCGAATTCGACATTGATATGCGCTGGGTTTTTCGTTGCCAGCGACTTGGCAATTTCCGCACGCCAACTGCGAACTTGACCGGGAGCGCTTCCTGCTGCGGAGATATTCACAGTATGTGGAACTGCTGCAGGAAACATTCCCACTTGCGCAGTTGTTTGGTTTGCGCCGGTCTGCCACAACCTTGCAGGGCGATCTGCCGTGATTGCGATAAGTGGATGCTGACTATGGTGCGCCTCTAAGAGCGCTGGATAAAAATTCGCTGCAGCGCTGCCACTAGTACAAATCACTGGAGTTGGCGCACCTGTTGCTTTCGCAATTCCAAGTGCAAGAAAGGCTGCGCTCCGCTCATCGATGCGGGTATGAAGTCGAATTCGTGACCGTTCCGCTGCGCGCCAAAGCGCCATCGTTAGTGGTGCGTTCCGAGAACCTGGTGAGATAACTGCATCACGAACACCAGAGCGAATGAGTTGGTCGACTATTACCTCTCCCAAAACTGGCGAAGGAGAATGGGTCATAACGACTCCTTTCGCTCGAGATTTTCCATAAGTTTTTTATGGGCGCTGGAAATGCGATTATGCCACGACGCTACTTGCACTTCTTCGAGTCGATATCGCCCTAGCAGCTCCTCGACAACTTCAACCTCAGTCACTGGCACTGCACCATTTTGTGGCAGCAACGGGTGTCGAACAATGTCTCCCATTAGTAAAGCTGCGGTGCCAAGTCCACAGCTCAGATCGTCAGGTAAATGTGCAGCGAGTGCAATCCCTGCAGATAATCCCACGCTGCTCTCCAACGCAGACGAGATTACTACCGGTTTATCTAACTGAGAAATAATTTTCAAAGCTCTTGAGATGCCCCCCAATGGCGCAACTTTGACGATAACAACATCAGCAACTCTGTTAATTTCACCTACGTCATCACCAAGTCTTAGGTTTTCATCAATGGCAATTGGAATGGGTAAATTCAAAGCGCTATTTTCAGCAAGAGATGCGCAAGGTTGTTCAACATATTCAATACGATGCCCATATTTATTGTAGAGCGTGCTAAAGAAATCTTGAGCCTGCGCAATAGAAAACATTCCATTTGCATCTAACCTCAACTGTGCATCCGGAATTATTTGAAAAACCTCTTCGATGCGCTCCTCATCGTTTGCAGTACCTACTTTAACTTTTACAGTCTGTGAGCCAGGAAACCACGAGAGCACCTCCCCCACTTGGGCTACGGGCACTTCAGGCAAAGTGGCATTGACCAGTACGCGCGTGCGCATTGCTGCAGGAAATTTCTCATCAGCGGCTTCAAGTGCAGCTTGCAACCAAAGCGCATCCCGTTCTATTGAATAATCTTTGAATGGTGAGAATTCACCCCACCGTTTCTCGCCTCGAATGAGCGCGATCTCTCTCAATTGCACGCCGCGAAAGTTGGTGCGAGTGGGAATTCCAATAACTTCTACGCGAGAGAGTAATTCGCTGGTGAGCATCGCTAGGGGCGCTTAGGAAAACGACCAAAATTAGGTGGGCGTTTCTCCTGGAAGGCATTCCTTCCCTCTTGTCCCTCTTCGGTTAAATAAAAGAGGAGCGTTGCATCGCCAGCAAGTTGTTGCACGCCAGCAAGACCATCATCGGCAGCATTGAGGCCGGCTTTCAAAAGTCGGAGCGCTAGAGGAGAGTGGCGCAACATTTCACGCGCCCAAGAAACTGTCTCTGCCTCTAATTCAGAGAGTGGCACGACGGTATTAACTAAGCCCATTTCAAGAGCTTCTTGCGCATCGTATTGACGACACATAAACCAAATCTCGCGCGCTTTTTTCTGGCCGATATGCGCCGCAAGCAAACCTGCGCCGTATCCGCCATCAAAGGAACCAACCATTGGGCCGGTCTGCCCAAATTTTGCATTGTCCGCAGCAACAGTGATGTCGCAGACCACATGTAGTACATGTCCTCCACCAATTGCCCAGCCAGCGACCATAGCAATCACAGGTTTTGGAGTTCGACGAATTTGAATTTGTAAATCTAAAACGTTGAGACGTCCGATGCCTTTCTTGCCGAGTGAATCGCTTCCGATATATCCATCATCACCGCGCACCATCACATCGCCACCCGAGCAGAATGCCTCGGTGCCTTCTCCAGTAAAGATAATCACACCAACGCTGTCATCATCACGCGCGATATTAAAAGCTTCCTGTAATTGCGCGAGCGTCTCGGGGCGAAATGCGTTACGCACTTCTGGACGATTAATTGTAATTTTTGCTATGCCTTCGGCGCGTTCGTAGCGGATATCGCTGTACTGCCCGATCGATTCCCACTGTGGGATTTCACGGCTACCAGGCTCTCTTTTAATCGGTTTGCTCACAGGCGATAGCCTAGAGGCGTGAGAAATGTTGAGCGAATCGACCCGTTATCAGTCGCACCCCTGCGGTTGCGCGATGCGCTTGCCCGAGCAATCGACGGCGGTCCGACCGTTGCGCTCACAGAGATCTCCTCAGAGCAGATAGAGGACTTCGAAAGGCTGCCAGAGAGCGCTGCGCTTCTGATAGAAACCGGTGGCTCGACCGGTGCGCCCAAGATTGTCGCGCTTAGCGCCAACGCACTAAAGATAAGTGCATCGCGCAGTAACCAGGCACTTGGCGCTGAGATTGGTGATTGCTGGTCGCTTTCGCTTCCACTTAACCACATAGCAGGAATTAATCAGTTGCTCCGTTCCATTGAATTAGGAACAGATCCCGTCGAAACCAATGCGCAATTTATTTCGATTGTTCCTACGCAACTTCATCGCGCGCTTGAACGACCTAACGGATTTCTAGATCAGCTCAGAAATGCGAAGAAAGTTCTTATTGGTGGCGCAGCAGTTCCAGAAAATCTCATCAAGCAAGGTCAAGAATCTGGAATAGAACTTGTCACAAGTTATGGCATGACTGAGATGTCCGGTGGGTGTATCTACAATGGGAAAGCGCTTCCGGGTGTAGAAATAAAAATCGATAGTTCCAGCAGGATCTCATTAAAGGGACCAATGCGTGCGCTCGGTTATCTAAATAATTACGAGGCAAATCGCGAATCGTTCGTTAATGAATGGTTTATCACGAGCGATTACGGATCAATCAATGAGGCGGGAGAACTTCACATTCAGGGAAGAGCAGACGATGTAATCATCTCTGGTGGAGAGAAAATTTCAACTGGTGATGTTTGTCGAATCTTGCAAGAGCAATACCCTAAGTGCGAAATTCATGTCATAGGGATACCTGACTCAGAGTGGGGCGTAGCACTTCGAGTTGTGATTGCTAATCGAGAATTTGAGCGAATTAATACGAATACTCAGAAAATTTCTCTACAAGAGATAAGGACTATCATTGGTGGAGCGCTAGGTAAAGTAGCGGCGCCGCGCTCATTGCTACTACTCTCTGAGATGCCCCTGAAATCCAATGGCAAGGCAGACTTCGAAGCAATTGTTACTGCTCACCCAACCGAGAAAATTTAAGCTCTCCCGAGAGGATTCCCAGCAATGGCAACAACTAAGGAGTGGATCAGCGGCGCTCGTTTGCGCACACTTCCTGCTGCCATCGCTCCAGTAATTGTTGGCACATCACTTGTTGCACCTAATCCAATATGGAGTAATGCGCTTTTAGCGCTATTGGTTGCGCTCTCATTACAAATCGGCGTTAATTTCTCCAACGACTATTCCGATGGAATTCGAGGGACTGACACTGATCGCGTCGGCCCAATGCGCTTAGTTGGAAGTGGTGTGGCAAAACCAGAGCACGTGCTTGCTGCGGCGTTAACTTTCTTTGCAATTGCTGGG
>JBEGVX010000044.1:0-2520 GCA_041178105.1 Actinomycetota bacterium | reverse complement strand
CTACGCTCTTCGCAACATCCTCTACCGCTTCAAGAACGCGCCATTGTGGCTCTAATTCATCAAGATGTTGTGTCAGGAAGGCAAGTTTCACTGTTTGCCCTGTTTGCATGTGCCCTGCCATGGGTTTTAATCGCCCCGCGAGCATTTGTAGAAAAGAGGTTTTCCCTGCGCCATTCGCACCAACAATTGCGTAACGCGCACCTGGTGCAAAGTTAACGTTGATATGTTCAGCAAGGACTCGTCCGGCTACACCGAGCGTGACATCATGTAATTCAAAAACTCGTTTTCCTAGTCGATTAGTTGCAAAATTTAGTAGCTCTACAGAATCTCTGGGTGGCGGTTCTGCGCTGATGAGTTGGTTAGCTGCATCAACTCGGAACTTTGGTTTCGTGGTGCGAGCAGGTGCCCCGCGACGTAACCAGGCCAACTCCTTCTTAATTAAATTATTCCGTCTTCCAGTTTCCACATCAGATTGCCTAATTCGCTCTGCTTTCGCTAGAACAAATGCGGAATACCCGCCTTCGTACTCTTCAACGCCAGCGTTAACAACTTCCCATGTCTTATCGCTTACCTCATCAAGAAACCAGCGGTCGTGAGTAATGACTACTACTGCTAACCGCTTTTCGCGCTTGAGATATTGAGCTAACCAATTCACCCCTTCTACATCAAGGTGATTTGTGGGTTCATCAAGACAGATTAAATCGTGGTTACTGACAAGCAATTTGGCCAAAGATACGCGACGTCGCTCGCCACCAGAGAGTCCGGCAATTGGTCGGTTGAAATCGCTCTCGTTATGGGAGCCAAAGAGACCTTCAAGAACTTCGCGCGCCTTCGGATCACTTGCCCACGAGTGGGTAGCGCTATCACCAAAAATTGCTGAGAGAATCGTTGCATCGTCAGCAAAAGAATCAACTTGCGCTAAGTAGCCGAGCGAGAGTCCATTGAGGAAAGAGATCCGGCCAGAATCAGGCGCTTCAGCGCCAACGAGAATCCGCAGTAGCGTGCTCTTGCCGCCGCCATTTCGACCAACAATGCCAATTCGCTCACCTCGCAAGACTCCAAGTGAGATGCTTTTGAGTACATCGCCTTTCCCATAATTCTTAGCGATATTTTCAGCGCTGATTAGTCCTTGTGCGCTACTCATAGGCCTTTATCATACGATGTATCCCATGCTGACGCTTCTACTCACGCTTGTGATACTCAACTACCTCATCGAGGCATTGATAAAGGTTCTCAATTATCGACATGGAAAGAAGCCGCTCCACCCCACGCTGGCTAATCTTTATAGCGAGAGCGAGTACCGACGTTCTATCGAATACTCAGAAGCAAACTTTAAGCTTTCGATTGCCAACTCGACTTATTCGATTCTCATCATGGTGGTCGCTCTGGCGTTTGGGATATTTGGGGAGCTCGACCAATATGTTCGTGGATTAGTGAGTTCAGAGATTTTGATTGCGCTGATTTTCTTTGCAATTCTGGGAATAGCATCTGACATCCTCGATTTGCCATTTGACCTCTATGGAACTTTTGTCGTTGAAGCGCGATTTGGCTTTAATAAAACAACAGCAAAAACTTTTATTCTCGACAAGATAAAAGGCTATCTCCTTGGCGCGCTAATTGGCGGCGGGCTTCTTGCTCTCATTATTTTCATCTACCAAGAGACCGGTAGCGCATTCTGGGTGCTTGGTTGGCTCCTGCTAACAATCTTCTCGCTTGTGATGTTTATGTTTGGCACCACTTTAATATTGCCACTCTTCAATAAGTTAAAACCACTCGAAGAGGGCGAACTCAAAGAGGAGATTCTCAACTACTGCAAGCAAGAGGGATACTCAATCGGTCGCCTCTTTGTCATGGATGCTTCGAAGAGATCAAGTAAAGCTAACGCCTTCTTTGCTGGGCTTGGTAAGAGCAAAACAATTGTTCTCTTCGATACGCTCATTGAGAAGCTAGGTACTCGCGAAATCATGGCGGTACTTGCCCACGAGATTGGCCATTACAAGAAGAAGCACACCCTCTTCGGTTTTGCGCTCTCCACTCTGCAATCACTTGTAATTTTTGCAGTGCTCGGTTGGGCGTTACAGTTCCCCGAGCTATCGAACGCACTAGGTTCAGATATTAAGAGTTTCCATCTCTCTATCCTTGCCTTTTTCATTATCTTTAGTCCGCTCTCTTTTGCACTCGACCTCATTACCAATGGCATCTCACGTCGAAACGAGTACGAGGCAGATCAATTTGCAAAGAAAACTTATGATGGTGAACCACTAAAGAGCGGTCTTATTAAAATCACCACGGACAGTTTGGCCAATCTCTCGCCGCATCCACTTGCGGTAAAGATTTACGCTTCACATCCGCCATTACTGGAGCGACTTAACGCGCTCAAGTGATTGCGCTCAAAGATCTTTACCCATCACATCGATGGCTATCTCTGGGTACTGTCGATGCTCTATTAACTGATGGCCGCGCTTTCCGTAGAAATCTCGCTGATCTTCAGTCCATAGATAGAGCTTGGGAATGGAAAAG
>JBEGVX010000043.1:0-5367 GCA_041178105.1 Actinomycetota bacterium | reverse complement strand
AACCGCAAGCGGTCGAACTCGAACACCTTCAGGGGGATTTGCCTCCAGAGCGCGGAGATTCTCAAGTAGTCCAGCAGCGACTATCTGACCGGCGCCATTCTCATTCGCTGCAATTAAATGGTGCTCTGCAATGGACTTGAGCACGAGTTCGCGCTCGCCGCCAAGTAGCGCTGACATACCGCTCTCTACTTGAGCTGAAGCCTCTGCCATTGCTAAGCCGCGCTCGCGAACTAAAACCATTGCCGATTCTGCTGTGATTGCGCGCGCTCCGGCGGCAGCGGTGAATTCACCGACTGAGTGGCCGGCAACCACGCCAACTTTTCCAAATGCGTCAGAGGGGTGTGGAAAGAGCGAGAGCGCGCCGAGTAGCCCTGCGGAGAGAAGGAGCGGTTGCGCATTCTCGGTCGCTTTTATCTCTTCGCTATCAGCAGCGGTACCTAGATGGAGGAGATCCACGCCTGCAACGGCGCTCCACCACGTGAGGAGATCTTTTGCGCGCGGTAGCTCAAGCCAAGGATTGAGAAATCCAGGGGTTTGCGCCCCTTGACCGGGGGCGACGAGAGCGAGCATTGGTTCAGGGTAAAGGGTGAAATCGGTTACTACGGAGTAATTCGACGGGTTTTTTCAGTTACCGCTCGGTAACATAGCGGAGTAGAAGAGTAAATGTCGCTGGCGGGAGCATTTTGTGAAAATTCTTGTCTGTATCAAACAGGTACCCGATTCGTGGGCTGAGAAGAAACTTTCCCCTGGAAAAGTACTTGATCGCGAGAGCGCCGACGCAGTGTTAAATGATCTTGATGAATATGCCGTTGAAGAGGCGCTTCGAATCGTCGAAGCTAATGGCGGAGTTGAAGCCGGACACACCATCACGCTTCTATCTATGGGACCCGAGCGTGCGCAAGAGGCGTTGCGAAAAGGTTTGTCGATGGGAGCCGATGCTGCAATTCACATCAGCGATAGTGCACTTGCTGGCTCTGATGCGCTGAGTACCTCGCGAGTGCTCGCTGAAGCAATTAAGCGAGAGCAGCCAGATTTAATTCTTACTGGAACAGAGTCGACCGATGCTCGAATGAGCGTGATTCCTTCAATGCTCTCCGAACGTTTAGAAATGCCACATCTATCTTTTGCTGGTGAAGTTCGCGTGGATGTTAGCACGGGCAAAGTTGCGACAAAACGAATGACAGACGAGGGCGTCGAATCGATGGAATCATCACTGCCTGCAATTGTGACTGTAATTGAAAAAATTAATGAACCTCGCTATCCCTCATTTAAGGGAATTATGGCGGCGAAGAAGAAACCAATTACTCAGATTGGTATCGCCGACTTAGGAATATCTGCCAATGATGTGGGAAGTGGTGGCGCTTGGAGTGAAGTGAATGATTTCGCGTTAGCTCCGGCTCGTGGTGCAGGAATTAAAGTTGTCGATGAAGGAAGCGCCGGCAATGCGCTCGTTGATTTCCTTGTTGAAAAGAGGGTGATCTAATGAGTGAAATCTTGGTTTTTATTGATCATGTGGATGGAGTTGTAGCAAAGACTGCATCAGAGTTGCTCACTCTCGCTCGCTCAATTGGTGAAACCCATGCGGTTATTGCAGGAACGGCAACCGAACTCAATAGCGCAACTGATGTGCTCAATAAATTTGGCGCGCAAAAAATTACGCTCCTGGAGTCAGCCGAAATCAATAGCCATCCAAGCTCGGCTATCGCATCGGCTTTTGCTGATTTAGCAAAAACCAAAGGTGCGAAAGCAATCATTTTGCCATCGACAGCGCGAGGTAAAGAGATTGCTGGCCGAATGGCCGTTCGCCTTGAATCGGGAATCATTACAGACGCAGTGGCGCTCACTCCTGAATTAGTGAGCACTCAATCAGTCTTTGGCGGCTCAACAATCGTGCACGCTCGAGTTTCGAAAGGAATTCCGATTATCACGATTCGACCAAATGCCATCGAACCAGTTGAAGCACCCGGCAGCGCAAGCATCGAAAAAATTTCAGTTACAGCTTCAATCACTGCAAAAATTATTTCACGCGAACCAGCAATTCGTGGTGCGCGTCCAGAACTCTCCGAAGCCAACATAATTGTTTCTGGCGGGCGCGGCACCGATGGAAATTTTGCACCAATTGAGGAATTGGCAGATGCATTGGGCGCCGCAGTTGGAGCATCGCGCGCTGCAACTGATGCAGGTTGGTATCCACACTCCCATCAGGTTGGTCAGACGGGTAAGACCGTAAGTCCAGCGCTCTATATTGCCTGCGGAATTTCAGGTGCTATTCAACATCGCGCCGGAATGCAAACAAGTAAAACCATCGTCGTAGTGAATAAAGACCCTGAAGCTCCGATTTTCGACATTGCTGACTTTGGCGTGGTGGGCGATCTCTTCGCCGTCACGCCACAGGCCACGGCGGGAATAAAGGCGCGAAAAGGCTGATTCCATTATTCACTCTAGAATTAAGGGGTGAATTCACGAATCGACATGGAGAGCGCGTATCTCGATAATGCCGCGACTACGGCAATGTTGCCTGAGGCGCTCGAAGTTATGTATCGCGAATCTGCAAGCGTGGGAAATGCATCAAGTCTCCATGGCGCAGGTCGCCGGGCGCGCAGAGTTGTCGAAGAGTCACGCGAAAAACTCGCTGCCGCCGTAGGAGCAAAACCTCAGGAAATTATTTTTACCGCTTCGGGCACTGAGGCAAACAATCTGGCAGTCAAAGGACTCTATTGGCGCGCAGGTGCCAGCAAGAGAGCAATTGTCTCGACGCCTATCGAGCATCATGCAATTCTAGATCCGCTGGAATGGTTAGAGCGCGAGCAGAGCGTCACATTACATATGGCAGAAGTCGATAGTCATGGCACCACCAAAGTCGACAGCATCGCTCAATTGCTGAGCGAATATCAAAAAGAAATTTCATTTGTCACTGTCATGCATTCCAACAATGAAGTAGGGGCGCTCCAACCCGTGGCAGAGATTGCTGCAATTTCCCGTGAATATGAAATGCCTATTCACACCGATGCGGTGCAAAGTTTTGGAAAAGTTCCACTTGATTTCGGAAAACTAGGCGTGAGCGCACTGACTATTAGCGGACATAAAATTGGCGGACCATTGGGCGTTGCTTCTCTAGTGGCTAAAAAAGATCTTGAGTTAACCCCGCTACTTCATGGTGGCGGCCAAGAACGTGACGTGCGAAGCGGGACCCTACAT
The DNA here is from genome assembly GCA_041178105.1 of Actinomycetota bacterium. Taxonomy (GTDB): domain Bacteria; phylum Actinomycetota; class Actinomycetes; order Nanopelagicales; family Nanopelagicaceae; genus IMCC26077. The sequence continues at coordinate 2,169 of JBEGVX010000043.1, read as the reverse complement.
ACTCCGGCCATAGCAGCATTTGCTACCGCAGCAGAACTTTCTCAGCAGCGCCTTCAAATCAATGCAGATCGGATTAGATCGATGCGTGCACGGTTGATTAATGGCGTCACTGCCGCTGTCGAAGATGTAAAAGTTAACGGTGGCGAAAACACGCTCCCAGGAATAGCGCATTTCACCTTTGCCGGGGCAGAAGGAGATGCGCTTTTGCTACTACTAGATGCTCAAGGTGTGCAATGCTCCACCGGTTCGGCATGTAGCGCAGGAATTGCGCAGCCAAGCCATGTGCTTATAGCAATGGGAATGGCACCAAAAATCGCACGCTCTTCTATTCGTTTCTCGATAGGCACAACCACGAGCGAAAAAGATATTGATAAAGCAATTTCGGTAATCAGCGAAGTGGTATCGCGAGCGCGAGCGGCTGGTGTGCGATGAAAGTTATTGCGGCAATGTCAGGTGGAGTTGATTCGGCAGTAGCTGCTGCGCGCGTGGTTGATGCTGGACATGAAGTTATTGGCGTCCACTTAGCGCTCTCTGCTAACCCACAGAAATATAGATCTGGTGCACGTGGTTGTTGCACAATTGAGGATTCTCACGATGCGCGCCGCGCTGCAGACATAATAGGGATTCCCTTTTATATCTGGGATATGGCAGAGGAGTTTCATGAGGGAGTAGTCTCAAATTTTCTCTCAGAATATTCAGCAGGAAAGACGCCTAATCCATGCCTGCGCTGTAACGAGAAGATCAAGTTTGAAGCGGTACTTAAGCGCGCACGCGCAATGGGTTACGACGCAGTTGCAACTGGTCATTATGCAAAATTAGTTTCAAGCGAGAGCGGTCCTATGCTCTATCGAGCTAATGACGAAGGCAAAGACCAATCGTATGTACTTGCGGTACTCACTCAAGAGCAGCTCGCAGGCGCACTTTTCCCGTTGGGGGAGACCGTAAAAACTGAAGTTCGCAAAGAGGCGCAGGCGCGGGGTTTTTCGTTAGCGCAGAAACCAGATAGCCATGACATTTGTTTTGTGCCCTCAGGCGATAACGCGGGTTGGTTGCGAGATCGACTAGGCAGTGAAGTAGGAGAAATCGTTGATGAGGAGGGTGCTGTCCTTGGAAGTCACAAAGGTGCATACACCTACACAGTGGGACAACGTCGTGGACTGGGATTGACGGTCCCCGCGGATGATGGTCGTGCGCGCTATGTCTTGCGGGTAGAACCAATAAATAATCGAGTCGTAGTGGGATCACGCGAAGAGTTAGCAATCACAGAAATTTCGGGAAATGATGTGAAGTGGTGTGGTCCGGTTCCAGAAAAAGGTGAACACCGTGGATTGGCTCAGGTTCGCGCACATGGAAAACCATTGCCATGTACCTATCGTTGGGATGGCGCGACTTTATCTGCCTCGCTTGACGCTCCGCTTTTTGGTTTAGCTCCGGGCCAAGCGCTCGTAGTCTATGAAGGCGAACGCGCTGTTGGTTCTGCCACTATCGAATGGACACAATAGTGAGCAATATTCGCCAGCGGATGTCGGAACTGAGCGAACAGATCAGAGAACATCAGTTCTATTACTATGTTTTAGATAAACCAGTTATTTCAGATTCTGAGTTCGATAAATTATGGCGTGAATTAGTTGAACTTGAAGAGGCGAATCCGCAGCTACGCGACCCACATTCACCAACGCTGGAGGTTGGTGGTGGAATAGAGACTACGTTCGAACAGAGTGATCACCTCAAAGCAATGATGAGCTTAGATAACGTTTTTGATACGAGCGAATTCACGGCTTGGACCGAGCGGGTGCTAAAAGATGTTGAAAAGCCAACCTGGTTATGTGAATTGAAGATTGATGGATTGGCAATCAACCTTCTTTATGAAGAGGGAAAACTTACCAAAGCGCTGACGCGCGGCAACGGTAAGACTGGTGAGGATGTCACGCTCAATGTGAAAACTATTAAAGGTGTCCCGCATCAGTTGCAAGTGAAAAATCCACCGCGAATTATTGAGATTCGTGGTGAGGTGTACTTTCCGCTCGAAGAATTTAATGAGTTAAATGCTTCGATAGCGGAGAGTGGAAAAGTACCTTTCGCTAACCCTCGAAATGCGGCCGCTGGCTCTCTGCGACAGAAAGATCCAAAAGTGTCCGCAAGTAGGCCGCTTCGGTTACTCGTGCATGG
>JBEGVX010000042.1:0-3550 GCA_041178105.1 Actinomycetota bacterium | reverse complement strand
TCTTATCTTTTCTACATTCCACACAATCTTGTCGGATCAGCAATTGCGCTACCACTTGCGGCGCTCTTGACCATTCCAATCACAGTTATTACATTCAAAGCGTCAGTTGGATATGGGCTCGCGTTACTCCCATATCAAATATGGGTAACTGTCGCCTCATCCTTGGCAATCGGATACGCGCTCAAAAACTAGGCGGTTCTACGAATTACCTGTCCAGGACGCTTGCCCTTATGCACACCGTTATGAACAACAATTTCACCGTTTACTAATACTGCAGTGATTCCATCTGGATACATCTGGGGCTTCTGAATTGTTGATCGGCTATCTACAGTATCTGCATTAAAGAGAACTAAATCTGCAAAGTAACCCTCTTTGATTTCACCACGCTTCTGAATATTGAAACGATCTGCAACTTTCTTAGTCATTTTGTGAATTGCTGTTTCCAAAGTCAACGTTCCCAATTCACGAACGTGATGGGCTAAATATTCAATATGACCGCAGTATGGATGTTGCGAAGAAGTTACTTCAGAGAGCGCCCCATGATCAGTGCTGGTATATCCATCAACGCCAAGTGAGAAATCTGGGTGTGAAATCATCTCTTTTAGATGATCATCAGTAAATAGCTCACCAACCATGATGAGATTAAGGCACTGATCACCAGCGGCAGCCATGATGTCGAAGTAACAATCCCATTCATCCTTACCTAGGATCTCCGAAATTGCAGGAAATGAAAGTCCTTGTAACTCAGGGAAGTTTGGTGAACCTTCAAGATACACACGATGCCATTGACCTTTATGAATAAAGCGCCAGTAGCGATCGCATTGTGTGCGCAGCTCTTTCCGCATTGCTGGATCAGCAGCAGCTTCCGCAATTGCCTTTGCACCCTGATTCACTAGATCCCGCGGGAGAATTGCATACATCGCTCCGATACCTTCTCGGAAGGGAGTGGTATCTGCAGTGATGTCTAAACCTTCTTTTTGAGCATTCTCCATGATGTCGACTGCGCGGCGCCATGCATTTTGCGGCGCGTTGGAATCATGGCGAACGTTGAAGTGTGAAATTTGCCCCCGCACGCCGCCAGCGCGAGTGATATCTACAAACTCATTAATAGCATCGAAAATCTCGGAGTCTCTATTTCGAACGTGGCTGGCATAAATTCCATTGTATTTTCCGACTGCCGTGATGATGTCTTTTAATTCTGCCGATGTGGAATAAGCGCCTGGAGCAAATTCAAGACCCGAACTCATTCCTAATGCGCCAGCTTCCATACTTTCTTCGATGAACCTCTTCATACTTTTTAGTTGATCATCGGTTACTTTCTCTTCACCCATGATGCCTGCTGCTAATCGAAGGCTGTTATGTCCGATAAGGAAAGCAAAATTTGTAGATGTCTTCATCCGTTCCATTTCGGCGAGATACTCGCCAAAAGTTCGCCAGGTGACTTCACCGGTATATGCATAATTTTTTAGACGCTTTTCAGTGAATGAAATGGATGCATCAGAGAGCGGAGCGCTGGAAAAGCCACAGTTACCAACAATCTCGGTTGTGACTCCTTGATGGACTGAGCTTTCGTTATCCGGATTTGTATGAAAGGTGAAATCTGAGTGGCTGTGTGGGTCGATAAAGCCTGGAGATAGCGTTAAACCTGAGCCATCTATTTCGATTTTTGCTTGCGCAACATTTCCGATCTGAGCGATTTTGTCATCGACTATTCCTACATCTGCGATGAAGCGATCTTTACCACTACCGTCGACAATTTGGGCTCCTCGAATAGCAATATCAATCATGTCCACTCACCCTCTCGTTCTTGGCAAGACACTACTGACTATCTATACTCTGTCAAGACTTTCAGGTGTGAGTTCAATCAAAAATTAGAGAGGAATAAAGTGAAAATCACTGATATCAGAATTGCAGGTCTCAGAGGTGCAACTCCTAAAGGTGGTTGGAGCGAGGAGCTTGAGCCAGAGAATGTCGTACACACTCTCGTTGCAATTCATACTGACGAAGGTCTAGTTGGTATCGGTGCAGTTTTCACGAGCTCAGAGTTAGTTCGTGCTTCACTTGAAATTCTAAAACCGCTTCTCATTGGAGAGAGCGCTCTTGAGCCAGAGCGAGTTAGTGAGAAGCTCCACCAAAATACATTCTGGCTTGGTAGAGGTGGTTCAATCACCCACACCATTAGCGGAATCGATATTGCGCTTTGGGATCTCTTCGGCAAAGCCACAAAGCAACCGATTGGACGTTTCTTTGGTGGCCGCTTGCGCGAGAAAGTTATGCCCTATGCATCGCTATTAATGGATGAACCGCCAATTATGCAAGCGAATTTACGTAACTTGCTCGCTCAAGGATTCAAAGCTTTCAAAATTGGTTGGGGAACTTTTGGACGAATCAACCCTGCAAATGACGAGCTACTAGTGAAAAGCGCTCGAGAGGCGATTGGCGACGATTGCTTCCTTGCTGTTGATGCAGGCGGTTCTGATGCCTATTGGAAAGGCAGTTTGCGTTGGGCAATTAATGCCTCGCATATGTTGGCCGACTACAACGTTGGCTGGTTTGAAGAAGCGCTTCATCCAGATGATCTCGAAGGATTCAAAACCTTGCGTAAATCCTCTCCAGTCCCAATCTCTGGCGGTGAGGTATTAACACGTCGCCAGAGCTTCATTCCATTTATCACTCAAGGCGCTTTCGACATCATTCAGCCTGATGTGGTCAAGTGTGGAGGCATCAGCGAATGGCGTCGTATTGCCAACATGGCTGAAGATCATGGCATCCAAATGATTCCGCATGGTTGGAATACCGCTGTAGGTCTTGCTACAGATCTACAACTCTCATCTGCTTTCCATCGAACTAATTTCGTCGAGTACTGCACTGGTGCACCTTATGTTGATGACCTCACAACAAAGCCATGGGTTTTGGATAAGGAAGGCATGCTCGAAATTCCGTCGGGACCAGGCATTGGAATTGAATTAGACCCTGAGAAGATTGAGAAATACAGCGGAGTAACCAATTTAATCTGAGTGGGGCCGCCTCCGGGATTTGAACCCGGGACCTACGCATTACGAGTGCGTTGCTCTACCCCTGAGCTAAGGCGGCAGGTCTTAATTCAGATTTAATCTAGTCTGAATGAGCCATTCGGCGTTGAAAAATGCACTGCATAGATTCCAGTTTCGCCATCATTCTCTGCTGGATCTACCCATTCAAGAGCGATGCCCGCGAATGCTGATTCAAAATCTTCGCCGATCCATTCGCGAACGCGCTCAGGATCACCTGCGATTTCAAGTTTTTCAATTTTTGCAACTGGGTTCGCCTCTTTTGAAGGATGATCGTCAGTAAGCCACTCAATAAAGAATGGAAGCTGGCGATCTTCTAGCGTTCCCAAAACACCAATCTGCTTCCAATGTAAATCGCTGCCATCTGGACGTCGACGATGACCATCGACGCTCTCTCGTCCAAGGCGCTTTTCAAAAGTCGAGATGTTTGAGACCGAAAGCACCCACGTTAATAACCCACCACCATCTTGCGCACGTTGCGAGACAACTTTCCCAAAAGG